>CAIWUD010000135.1 GCA_903915775.1 uncultured Chloroflexota bacterium
AATAGGCACAGTCTGCTTGACGCAGTGCACCGTTTCGGCGAACCGGCTGTTGGGGCAACCCCCCGTGGTTGCCCTGCCGTTGGCTTACCCCAACGATGAACAGGCCTGGTCTGCTTGACACGGTCAGCTTTTGTGCTACTATGGAACTAGTTCCACAACCGCGGTAGCTCGTTGCACCGGTGATCAGGTGCTCATGTGGCTCTGTCCACCCTACGTTGGAGGTTAACGAACGTACCATGGCTGCTACGATCCGTGATGTTGCGCGTGTAGCTGGTGTTGGCCTCGGGACGGTTTCGCGCGTGCTCAACAATAGTCCCCTGGTCAGTGCTGCGACACGCCAGCGTGTCCTGAGTGTGATTGAGGAGCTGCGCTACAGCCCGAGCCAGATTGCGCGCAACTTTTCACTTGGTCGCACGCGCACGATTGCAGCCATCGCGCCCTTCTTTACCCGACCCTCGGTGGTCGAGCGCCTACGGGGCATCGAAGCGACCCTGGCATCCGAGGGGTACCATCTGGTGGTCTTCAATGTTGAGACCGTAGCGCGGCGCGATGAGTGTCTGCGGGAGGTGCCACGCAATGATCGGGCGGATGGGCTACTTATTATCTCCCTAGTGCCACGACCGGAAGAGATTCGCGCCTTCAGTGAGGCGAGCATGCCAGTGGTGCTCATCGATGCCTGTGCGGGGGGGCTGTCTGGCGTTAGTGTCGATGATGTCGCCGGGGGTGAACTGGCAACGACCCACCTGCTCGAGCTCGGGCACCGGCGTATTGCCTTCGTTGGCGATCCACTGGAGGATCCGCTGACCTTCAACTTCACCAGTAGTTACGACCGTTTCACCGGCTATCAGCGTGCCCTCACCGCAGCTGGGCTCCCTATCCAAACGGAGTACCACCGCCACAGCCTCCACGGACGCTACGAGGCGCGAGTCCTGACCCACGAACTCCTCAACCTACCGGATCCACCGACGGCAATCTTTGCAGCAAGCGACACCCAAGCGATGGGTGTTCTGGAGGCGGCTCGTGATCGAGACATCCCGGTTCCTGCTGCACTCTCCGTCATCGGCTTTGACGATATCGACATCGCTGAGCACCTTGGCCTCACCACGGTACGCCAGCCCCTCTTCGAGAGTGGTGCACGGGCTGTTGAGCTCCTCTTCATGCTGCTGAGTGAGGGTATAGCGGCGCCGCCGGCTGAGCGTCTTGCCATTGATCTCGTCATACGCACGACAACTGCGCCACCGGCAACATAGTTTGTCACGGGTTTCACCCTTCATCCATCACATCCATACATTCTGCGGGTAGCTGTCACGCTGGTCGCACCGTATCTGAGACATCTCAAAGGGGGTGGTCTTGATCTTGTTGTGCGCTGATCGCGCTGCGGTCTGATGGTAAGAGAGGCTCGCCAAACCAATGAAGGAAGGAATGCTATGCTACGCAAATGCTCACTGTTCACCCTATTCGTGCTCATCACCGGCCTGCTCGTCGCCTGTGGCGGCGGCACTGCCGCTACGCCAACCGTTGCCCCGGCACCGACCGCCGCACCAGCGCCGACCGCCGCACCAGCGCCGACCGCCGCACCAGCGCCAACTGCTGCTCCAGCGCCAACTGCTGCTCCAGCGCCGACCGCCGCACCAACCGCCGTACCTGCCCCAGCTACAGGCTCGGCAACTCGCGAACTGGCCAACGATGCCGAGAAGATCAGCGCTGAACTGGCAGCGGCCTTCGCCGGCACCTACCGTGGCAAGGTCGTCACCATGACCGGCCCCTTCACGGATGCCGACGCGGTAAAGTTCGATCAGGCCATGGCAACCTTTGAGGAGCTCACCGGCATCGACATCCAGTATGAGGGCTCAAAGGAGTTCGAGGCCAGTATCTCGATCCGCATCGACGGCGGGAACCCACCCGACATTGCAGATTTCCCCCAGCCTGGTCTGCTGGCCAACTTCGTGCGCGACGGCAAGGTGCTTGATGTCAGCGAGTTTATCAGCAGCGACTGGCTGAGTGAGAACTACAACCAGAGCTGGCTCGACATGGCGACGCTGGAAGGACCCAACGGCCCCATCACCGCCGGAGTCTGGCAGCGCGTCAACGGCAAGAGCTTGGTCTGGTACCCCAAGGCTAAGTTTGAAGAGGCTGGCTACACGATTCCCACAACCTGGGATGAGTTGATGGCCCTGACCGAGCAGATCGCCGCCGATGGCGACACGGCCTGGTGTATTGGCATCGAGTCGGGTGCGGCGACAGGCTGGGCGGCCACAGACTGGATGGAAGAGATCATGCTCCGCACCAGCTCGCTGGAGAACTACGACCGCTGGGTCGCCGGCGAACTGCGCTTCGACTCACCTGAGGTGCGCGCCGCAGCCGAGAAGATGAGTGAGATCTGGTTCAACGACGAGTATGTCTACGGCGGACGGGCTTCAATCGTGACGACCTTCTTCGGTGATGCACCAACCCCCATGTTCGCCGATCAGCCGGGCTGCTGGCTGCACAAGCAGGGGAACTTCATCACGAGCTTCTTCCCCAGCACAGCCGTGGCCGGTGAGGACTACTCCTTCTTCTACCTGCCCGGTATCGACCCACAGTACGGCGACCCAGTCCTGGTCGCAGGTGATATCATGGCCATGTTCAACGATCGGCCTGAGGTTCGCGCCGTGATGTCCTACTTCTCCAGCGCCGCTTCCGTACAGGATTGGCTTGCCGCCGGTGGCGCCATCTCGCCCCATGCCGACTCGGATCTCTCCTGGTACGGCAACGATATTGAGCGTGGCGTCGGTGAGATCATCCTGAACGCTACCAGCCTGCGCTTCGACGCCTCGGACCTCATGCCGGGTGAGGTGGGTGCTGGTTCGTTCTGGCGCGGCATGACCGACTATGTGGCGGGAACGGTTGATCTCGACACCGCACTGACCGAGATCGATGCAGCCTGGCCCAATCGATAGGAAGGTTTGCCGGAGAGAAGCTGGGTTGAGGGTGGTCGCCCGCAACCCAGCGAAACTATCTTATGGAAAAAGTGGAGGGCCGTGCCCTCCACCACTACCGCCAAACGGTCACACTGGCGCAGCCAAGCAGTGGAGCGTAACGTATGCAGTCCACCGATGTGACGTCACGGCGTGACCCTGCGCCGTTGAGCGAGGAGACAAATCCTGGTCGTCTCCTCCTTGCCCTGCTCCTGTTCACACTCCTGATCGTGGGTATCTGGGGCGGTTTCACCTTTCTGCGAGATGTGCAGCGTAGTGGCAGCCTCCCTCGCCTCGCTTCGGCTGCTCTGGCCATTGTCTGGGGGGTAGGCGGCGCTGCCGGTCTCTTCTACAGCCTCAATCTGCTCGTGGAACAGCTACCTGGCAAGGCTCGTCGTGCACTGCTCCCCTTGGTCTTTGTAGGCCCTGCTGCCCTCTTCCTCGGTTGGGCCCTCTTTCTCCCGGCACTGCGTACGCTCTACCTGAGCTTCCTGAACGAGAACTCAACCTCGTTTGTCGGTCTGAGTAACTATGTCGCGGTCTTCACCGAGCGCACCATGCTCACAGCGTTCCGCAACAACACCCTCTTCTGGATGGTGATCGGCACCGCAGGCTGCGTCGTCTTTGGGCTTTTGATTGCCGTTCTCGCCGACCGCAGCAGCTTCGAAACCCTTGCCAAGTCACTCATCTTCATGCCGATGGCGATCTCGTTTGTTGGTGCCGGGGTGATCTGGCGTTTTGTCTACTACTACGCGCCACCCGATCAGACCCAGATCGGATTGCTCAACGCCATCATCACCAACTTTGGTATCCCGCCCCAGGCCTGGACAACCCTGCTCCAACCGCAAAACAACTTTTTTCTAGTTATCATCCTGATCTGGATGCAGACCGGCTTTGCCCTAGTCATCTTCTCGGCGGCGATCAAAGGTATCCCAGAGGATCTGCTCGAGGCCGCACGTGTTGATGGTGCCAGCGAGTTCCAGATCTTCTGGAAGATTATGCTTCCCTCCATCCAGGGCACCATTGTCACGGTCACGACTACCATCCTGATCGTCACCCTCAAAATCTTCGATATTGTGATTGTGATGACCGGTGGTCAGTACAGCACCGGGGTCATCGCCGTCGAGTTCTACCGCCAATACTTCACGAACCGCAACTTCGGCTACGGCTCAGCCATTGCGATCGTACTCCTCCTAGCCGTCATCCCGGTCATGATCTACAACCTGCGCCAACTGCAGAAGCAGGAGGTGTTCTAATGGCTGCCAGCACGACGAGATCATCAACTCCCCGACGCCCCATCAGCCAGAAGCGTCGCCAACTGATCAATAAGATCAGCGTGAATATCGCCTTAGCACTCATTTGCGCTATCTGGACTATTCCCACGATTGGGCTCTTCATCTCCTCTTTCCGCGACCGTGATGCCATCCGTACCTCTGGTTGGTGGACGGTACTCCCCCACCAGGAGCAGGTGACCCTCGAGACGGTTGCGCTGCCCCGAGATACCGATCTGCGGCAGCCGATTACGCTGCCTGCGGAGCTGGGCGGTGGCACCTATACCAGTGATCAGATAAGTGCTGGGGTGACTCTCCCCGATGGGCGTCAGATCGCCTGGGAGAATCGCCGCGGGCGGCTCATTGCTGTGCAGGGCCAAACCTGGGCGATCAACAGCGACTTTACGCTCGAGAACTACCGCACCGTCACCGGAGGGCGCGAGTATACCTACACCGACTCGGCGGGTAACCAGGTGGTCGAGTCGGGCGAGGATCTCTGGGGGGTGCTGATCAACAATATTGCGGTGGTCGTTCCCTCGACCATCATCCCCATCCTGATTGCAGCCTTTGCCGCCTATGGCTTCGCCTGGATGCGCTTTCCCGGACGTTTCCTCCTCTTCACCATTGTCGTAGCCCTGCTGGTGGTCCCACTACAAGTGGCACTTATCCCACTGCTCCGCGACTTCGTGCGCCTCGATCTCAACGGCACCTACATGGCGGTCTGGCTCGCCCATACCGGCTTCGGGCTGCCACTCGCCACCTACCTGCTCTACAACTACGTCAGCCAGCTACCACGCGACATCCTCGAGTCGGCATTTATCGACGGCGCCTCACACTTTACGATCTTCACCCGCCTGATCCTACCGCTCTCCATGCCGGCACTGGCCTCCTTCGCCATCTTCCAGTTCCTCTGGGTCTGGAACGACTACCTCGTGGCGCTCATCTTCATTGGTGCGCAACCTAATGTCCAGGTGCTCACGATGCGCCTCGCCGAGATGGTTGGATCACGCGGACAGGATTGGCACGTGCTTACGGCCGGTGCGTTCATCTCGATGCTCATCCCGTTGATCGTCTTCTTTTCGCTCCAGCGCTTCTTCGTGCGTGGGCTGCTCGCCGGCTCTGTGAAGGGGTAGGTGGCACCATACCTCCGGGGAGGTGTGGAGGGCGCAGCCCTGCCACCCCCCTCCCAACCTCCCCCCGCTGGGGGGAGGGGCTTGCCCGGCACGGCATGGGGGGAGGGGCTTGCCCGGCACGGCATGGGGGGAGGTGTGGAGGGCACAACCCTGCCAGCGTGACCAGCCTCCGGGGAGGTGTGGAGGGCACAGCCCTCCACAAAAAAACCCAACCCAGCCCTGGTCCCGCCAGGGAGCAGTATGACCAGGCACCAACGGCGAAACATCATGCTACAATGTCGCAGCAGACGCAGTTGCCCATGAGGTTTCGCAATGGCTTTTGCACGGAGCAGTGGTATTCTTCTCCACCCAAGCTCACTACCGGGCCCCTGGGGTATCGGTGATCTTGGGCCGACCGCCTATCAGTTTGTCGACTTTCTCGCCACCGCCGGGCAGAGCCTCTGGCAGGTGCTACCACTTGGCCCAACTGGCTATGGCGACTCGCCGTACCAGTGCTTCTCAGCTATCGCTGGCAACCCCCTACTGATCAGCCCCGACCAACTCGTCCAGCGGGGGCTCCTCAGCTACGATGAGGTCGTTGAGGCTGCTGCCGACCACGATCTCTCCAGCGATACGGTGAACTATGGTGCCGTACTAGCCTTTAAGCTCCCCCTGTTGCGCCGCGCCCACGAGCGCATGCACGAGGGAAATGCACCAGAGGTGAGTGATGCGTTCAACGAGTTTCGCCGCCTCAACGCCTCTTGGCTCGACGACTATGCCCTCTTTATGGCGCTGAAGGATGCCCATGGCGGCCAATCCTGGGCCAACTGGGAGCCCGCACTCCGTGCGCGTCGGCCGGCCGCCCTGGCCCAGGCACGCCACGAACTGAGCGGAGCGGTCGAGATTCAGCAGTTCCTCCAATTCCTCTTCTTTCAGCAGTGGTACAACCTCAAGGCCTATGCCAACGAACGCCATATCCGGATCATCGGTGATGCTCCCATCTTCGTCGCCTACGATAGTGCCGATGTCTGGGCCAACCCAGAGCTCTTCTTCCTCGACGAGGATGGCATACCCACCTGTGTAGCGGGTGTGCCGCCAGACTACTTCAGCGCCACCGGGCAACTCTGGGGTAATCCGCTCTACCGTTGGGAGCGTATGGCCCAGGATGGCTATGCCTGGTGGGTAGCACGGTTACGGGCCGCCCTGAGCCAAGTAGACATTCTGCGCCTCGATCACTTCCGTGGCTTCGCCGCCTACTGGGAGGTACCGGCAGGCGAGAGCACCGCGATCAACGGGCGTTGGGTGCGCGGTCCAGGTGCTACACTTTTCAACCGCCTCAAGGAGGAGCTCGGCGACCTACCGATCATTGCCGAGGATCTCGGTCTGATCACCCCCGACGTCCTCGCACTCCGCGATCAGTTCACCCTTCCCGGCATGATCGTGCTTCAATTCGCCTTTGGTGGAGATGCCGACAACCTCTACCTGCCCCATAACCACCGTCGCACGAGTGTGGTCTATAGCGGTACTCACGACAACAATACCAGTATCGGCTGGTTCCATGAGCTCAGCCCGCGCGAGCGCGAACATGTCTGTACCTACCTCGGTCGCGATGGGAGCGACATCGCGTGGGATCTCATCCGCACCGCCATGGTGTCGGTTGCCGACATGGCGATCATTCCCTTCCAGGATGTGTTACGCCTCGGCAGCGAAGCGCGCATGAACAGACCTGGCCATCCTGCAGGGAACTGGGGCTGGCGTTTTCGCCCCGATGCGCTCAATACGGGCATGGCCAAGGGGCTCTCCCTCTTCGCCAAGCTCTACGATCGCCTACCTGAGGCGCTGAGGCCCCCATCCGAGCAGCCGGCTCTCGAGTATGAGCCGATCGATCTGCGCGAACCACTATGAGCCCCGCGATACCGGCTGATCCCGCGGGAAGAGCGGGATCAGCTCGGTCGTGTTGGGTGGCATCGATTGGGCAAGCGTCTGGCACTCACGGAAGACCCGCCGGGTGCACTGGTCACGACAGAAGGTGCGGTCGAGCTGCTGCTGGAAGAGTTGCTGAATAGCCCGATCTGCTTCGAGCAGATGATCGGGCCCCAGTTGGTCAAGAAAGCCCGCCCGCTGCATGTACTGCAGTACCGTGTCGCGGACCCTGGTCATGTAGAGCGCCCCGCCCCGTGCATGGAGCTCGGTGCGGAGGCGCTCGAGCATGCGAATACCGCTAATATCGCAGTGTTGGACGCTGTGGAGGCGAAGGAGGAGGAAGCGCTGCCCAGGGTTGCGCGACAGAATGGTCTCGATCGCCTCCTCGATATGGTTGACCGCACCAAAGTAGAGGTCGCCAGCGATATCGATCACCGCCAGTTGCGGGCATGGCAGGCGGCTCTGCTGATCCTCCCAATGCTTATAGTCGGCGTCGGGGAGCACGGCCACTACCCGTGGCCGACTCGTGCGGAGCAGATGGTAACCGAGCGAGAGGATCACACCAAGCAGAATGGCAAACTGGAGCGGGAGGAGCAGTGTGCTCACGAAGGTAACGAGCATGATCGAGGCATCGCCAGGAGCAGTACGCCAGATTTGGACCATTCGCCGCAGATCGATCATGCTCCAAGCACTCACCGCCAGAACACCGGCCAATACGGCAAGGGGAATGTGGGCCAGGAGTGGATTGAAGAGAGCGACGGCTAGGATCAGAAAGAGACCCGATATGGCGTTGGCCAGGGCCGTTTTGGCCCCGGCCTGGTAGCTGAGGGCTGAACGGTTGAAGGAGCCTGAGCAGGGGTAGCCACCGAAGAGCCCAGCCCCTATGCACGCCAACCCCTGGCCGACAAACTCCTGGTTACTGTTGAGGCGCTGGCGTGAATGGTCGGCGATGGCCCGGGCAATCGCAACGGCTTCCACTAGGCCGATCAGTGCGATGGCAAGCGCGGCATTGGCCAACTTGCCGATCAGCTCGAGGTCGAAGATGGGTAGGATGGCGAGGGTGGGCAGTGGTACGGGCAAGGTACCCATCACCCGTACACCGTGTCGCTCCATGCCAAATAGCCAGGCCACGAGACTGAGCAGAATTACCCCAGCCAGGGCGCCTGGGATACGCCGAGTGGAGCGTTGCCAGATTACGACCATGAGGATCGTTCCCAGGCCCAACAGGAGTGAGGGCAGATGCACTGCGGTGATCTGGTGGAAGAGCGCCCCGAGGCCACCTACAAAGCCCTCGGTTGAGGCGATGGGCAGCCGTAGAATGGGCGCCAGCTGGTTGACGATGATCAGCAGACCCGCGCCAGCGGTGAAGCCAACCGCCACCGCATCTGAAACAAAGTTCACAAGGAGACCCAGACGCGCTAGGCCCAGCAGCAGCTTGATCAGTCCAGCAAGGAGAGCGAGGAGTCCCGCCGCAGCGCTAAACTCTGCCGATCCCACCGTGAAGAGGGGCGCCAGTACCGTGAAGGTGAGAATAGCTGCGGTATT
Source organism: uncultured Chloroflexota bacterium (assembly GCA_903915775.1). GTDB lineage: Bacteria > Chloroflexota > Chloroflexia > Chloroflexales > Chloroflexaceae > Viridilinea. The sequence goes on from CAIWUD010000135.1 coordinate 8,809, forward strand.
GGTCGGCCCACTATGGAGATGGCTCGATGAACCCCACAAAGAGCCGACGATCGCCGCAACGAGTGCGGTGTAGAGCCCCATCACCGGGGGCAGTCCGGCGAGCAGCGAAAAGGCAAGGGCCTGTGGAAGGAGCACGAGGCTAACCGTGATCCCGGCGAGGAGATCGTCATGGAGCGCCGTGCGTGGGTAGCCACGCAAGAGACGCAGCGGCTGTGTCAGGAGCTGACCTATGGTCGAGAGAGAGGCAGACATGCGCTACTCGTACGAACTTGGACAAGGATACCCACCCTCTGCGTCATGGTATCATAGCTAGTAACCAGATTGAGCATGGCTCAGATGTATTTTTCAGGTAAACCTACCCGCGCACACAAATACCCAATAGGAGCAACACCCAATGGCTGCACCATTCCTCGCTGAGGCCGAATCGCTCCGCGACCAACTCGTGGCGATCAGGCGCGACCTCCACATGCATCCCGAACTGGGCTTTCAGGAGTACCGTACGGCAACTGTTGTCGCCGAGCAACTCGGCGCCCTCGGGTATGAGGTACAGACCGGCGTTGGTAAGACTGGCGTAGTTGGGCTCCTCCAGGGGGACCTGCCCGGTGAACGTACGGTGCTGCTCCGCTTCGACATGGATGCGCTCCCTATCCATGAGGAGAATGACGTCCCTTACCGCTCGCAGAACCCCGGCGTAATGCACGCATGTGGCCACGACGCCCATGTGGCGGTTGGAATTGGTGTCGCGACCATCCTGGCCCGCCACCGCGACCAGATTGGGGGCACGGTCAAGCTCATGTTCCAACCCGCCGAGGAGGGCTTGGGAGGAGCGTTTGCAATGATCGCCGATGGCCTGCTCGAGACACCAAAACCCGATGTGGCTCTGAGTATCCATGTTTCGTCTGGCCACGACACGGGTACCGCCGTTGTCCGTGAGGGCCCGCTGATGGCCGCCTCGGACGGTTTCCAGATCGTGGTGCGCGGCCGCGGTGGCCACGGGGCTAGTCCGCACGAGACGATCGACGCGGTACTGGTTGGCACCCAGATCGTGGTTGCACTGCAGACGATCGTCTCCCGTAACGTCGATCCCAACGAGACTGGAGTAGTGACCGTCGGTGCGTTCCATGCCGGCACCGCCGGAAATATCATCGCCGAGACCGCTGAACTGCGTGGCACCATTCGTAGCTTTACGCCCGATGTCCGCGAACTGCTGCACCGCCGGGTGCGTGAGGTTGCCGAGGGTGTGGCGGCCAGCCTTGGGGCGACTGCCGAAGTGAAGCTGATGATTGGGGTCAGTCCCACGGTGAATGAACCCCAGGTAACGGCAGTCATGCGCGAGGCCGCAGCGGCTGTTGTGGGAGCTGATCGGATCGATAGCAGCTACCGCACCACTGGTGCTGAAGACTTCTCAGCAGTCCTTGAGCGCATTCCCGGCAGCTACTTCTTCCTCGGCTCACGTGGCGGTGAGGCCTCCGCCTTCCCCCACCACAACCCGCGCTTCGATATTGATGAGAACTGCCTGCCTCAGGGTGTTGCCATTCTCTGTGATACGGCTGTCCGCTGTCTGCACAACGCGTAGCCGAGCGCACTACGCCCCCCGCGTAGCCCCACCGAGCAGGCACTCGGTGCTCCCAGGTTCGCGTGACGAGCGTACGGGAGGTGTGGAGGGCGTAGCCCTCCACAAAAAAACCCAACCCAGCCTCGGTTCCGCCAGGAGCAGTGTGAACAGGTACCTTACCCCCACTATTTGACGCCATACCCAAATTGACGTACGCTACAAAGGAGAGACCTTCGGGGCAGGGTGTAAATCCCGACCGGCGGTGATGGTGGCCTCGTGCCACATGAGCCCGCGAGCCGCAAGGCAGGACCTGGTGCGAATCCATGGGCCGACGGTAAAGTCCGGATGGGAGAAGGTCTGCAGCAGCGTACTATCGACTGATTGGCCGGTGTCTACGCCCGCATGGGCCCTGTATGGGCTCGATGCGTCGTACCTCCCGCCTTCAGTTCGTACCCCTGGGGGCATCCTGTCCCTCATGCCTTTGTGCGCACTGCAACACCCCGAAGGGAAAACACTCTGGAGTGTTGCATGTCACCGTCTGTCTACCAGGAACCCCTAGTATCCTCCACATCCGAGGCACTCGATCTCGCCATTCGCCAAGCCCAGAGTGTCAGTGGACGTACAAGCCCGAACCCACCGGTTGGTGCCGTGGTGAGCCGGGCTGGAGCCATCCTTGGTATGGGTGCCACCCAACCCCCGGGCGGCCCCCATGCCGAGGTCGTCGCACTACGAGCCGCTGGTTCCGCTAGCTATGGCGCTGAGCTCTATACGACCCTCGAACCCTGCACCTTCCACGGTCGTACTCCCCCCTGTACCGAGGCGATCATCGCCGCCGGGATTCGTCGTGTCTCTTATGTAGCACGTGACTCCGACCCACGCATCGGTGTGGGCGCAGAGCAGCAGTTACGGGCCGCTGGTATTGAGGTTGTCCGCCTCCTCGATCCCAATGGCAGCATTGCCGATCTCCTCGCCCCCTTCCGTTGCCGCGTCCATACGGGCCGACCGCTCGTCACAGTCAAGTATGCGATGACGCTCGATGGGCGGATCGCAACAAGTAGTGGCGATAGCCGCTGGATCAGTGGGCCGAGCTCGCGCCACCAGGTACACCTGCTCCGCGATCGCGTCGATGCGATCATGGTTGGCGTGGGCACGGTTCTTGCCGATAACCCGGAGTTGACAACCCGTCTCGAGGGGCACTGGCGCCCGCTTCGCCACCCCCTACGCGTTGTCGTCGATAGCTACGGACGAACGCCACTCAATGCCCGGCTCCTCGACCCCAAACTACCCGGCCAGACTATGATCGCCACCGTAGCACCAGCAGCAGCCTGGGTTGAGGAGCTCACCGCCCGCGGGATCCAGGTTGAACAGCTTCCCGGTGATGCCGCCGGACAGGTTGATCTCCAGGCCCTACTCATGCTCCTCGGCCGCCGGGGCCTGAACCATCTCCTCGTTGAGGGTGGCGCAACCCTCCTCGGAAGCCTAGCTGCACAGGCGCTGATCGACGAGATCCATGCCTTTATTGCCCCTAAGTTGGTCGGCGGCACAGCAGCACCCGGACCCCTCGGTGGTGTAGGCGTCACCCTCATGGCGGATGCCCACCCCTTCCTCCTGCGTCGCGTTGAACGCTACGACCAGGACGTCCTGCTGATCGCTACTGCAGCAGACGCAGCATGGTGGAACGATTGAGAGCATGGATCCAGAGAAGAGACTGAGCAAACGCTCGGTGAGCCCAGGTTTGCGTGACGAGCGTGCGGGAGGCGTGGAGGGCGAAGCCCTCCACGAACAACCTAACCCAGCCGTGATTCCACCAGGGGAAGGGTGAGCAGCTACTGAGAGGAGAGCCATGTTCACTGGGATTGTTGAGGAGATGGGCCGCGTCCTGGCTATCATCGGCGACCAGGAGCGCGATAATCTAATGACGATTGGCAGCAGCACGGCCCGCACGGGCGCACAACTCGGCGATAGTATTGCCGTCAATGGTACCTGTCTGACTGTCACGGCGCTCACCGACCAGAGCTTTACCGTGGGGCTCAGCCCGGAGACCCTGCGCCGTACCAACCTGGGTCGCCTCCAGGTGAACGACCCGGTGAATCTCGAGCGATCGCTCACTTTTGGTGGACGTATGGGTGGTCACTACGTGCAAGGGCACGTCGATGGTGTGGGTGAGATCGTCGCGATTGTCCCCGATGGCGAGTCGAAGCGCATTCGTATTCGCCCGCCACGATCGCTACTTCCCTACATCGTTGAGAAGGGGTATATCGCCGTTGATGGAGTGAGCCTAACCGTAGCCGAACTAGACGATACGAGCTTTACCATTGCCATGATCGCCTATACGCAGGAGGCTGTGATCATGGGACGCCAGGAGATAGGTACACTGGTCAACCTGGAGGTCGATATCATCGCGAAGTATGTCGAACGCTTAACTCAGGCCTACCGATCGGAGGTTCTATGATCTGCTCTACTGTTGAAGAGGCCATACGCGACTATGCTGCAGGTCGCATAGTGATTGTGGTTGATGATGAAGAGCGTGAGAATGAGGGTGATCTCGTCTGCGCTGCGCAGTTTGCCACCCCAGAGACGATTGCGTTTATGGCGCGAGAGGGACGGGGGCTGATCTGCCTCGCCCTCGATCAAGCCATCGCCGACCGGCTCGACCTCCCGCTTATGGTTGAGCAGAATAGCTCGCGCTTCGGTACCAACTTCACCATCTCGATCGAGGCTGCCGTCGGCGTTACCACCGGTATCTCGGCAGCCGATCGGTCGCGCACCATTCAGGTAGCGATCGACCCGCAGAGTGGCCCGGCCGATCTCGCCCGCCCCGGTCACATCTTCCCCCTCCGTGCTGCACCAGGTGGTGTGCTCAAGCGCCCCGGTCAGACCGAGGCCTCCGTGGATCTCGCACGCCTGAGTGGCCTGACCCCGGCCGGGGTGATCTGCGAAATCATGAATGACGACGGCACCATGGCCCGTCGCGACGATCTCGCCCGCTTTGCCGCACGCCATGGTCTGAAGATCGTGAGTGTCGCCCAGCTGATCGCCCACCGCCGTCGTCACGATCGCCTCGTAGAGCGTGCGGGCGAAGCCAGCATGCCAACCCGCCACGGCCCGTTCCGGGCCATCTCCTACACCAACTGCTACGACGATACCGAAGCAGTGGCCCTAGTGATGGGTGAGTTGAGTGGCGACGAACCTCCTCTGATCCGCGTACACTCTGAGTGCCTCACGGGTGATGTCTTTGGTAGCCTGCGCTGCGACTGCCGCGACCAGCTGGAGATGGCTATTGCCCGTATTGCAGAAGAGGGGCGCGGTGCCATCATCTACATGCGCCAGGAGGGACGTGGTATTGGTCTACACAATAAACTGCGCGCCTACGCCCTCCAGGAGCAGGGTTTCGATACGGTTGAGGCGAACGAGCGCCTCGGCTTCCCAGCCGACCTACGCGACTACACCATGAGCGCCCAGATCCTGGCCGATCTCGGTGTGACCAGCTTGCGTCTGCTGACCAACAACCCGAAGAAACTGGCGGCACTGCGCGAGCATGGCGTGGTCGTCCACGAGCGCGTGGCACTCCATGCGACGGCTACCACGCACAATGCTCACTACCTGTCGACGAAGCGCAAGAAACTCGGTCATCTGCTTGAGGATAGTTATGTCAACATTTGAGGGCAGACTCGTAGGGACAGGGCTGCGCTTCGCTATCGTCGTCAGCCGCTGGAACGAACTGATCACCAGTCGACTGCTCGAGGGCGCTCGTGATGGTCTGCGCCGCCACGGGGTCGCAGAGGATGCGATTGATGTGGCATGGGTGCCTGGCTCGTTCGAGCTCCCGCTCATCTGTAAGCGCATGGCCGAGAGTGGGCGCTACGATGCGATCATTGCCCTCGGCGCGGTGATCCGCGGGGCAACGAGCCACTACGACCATGTGGCCGGGGCAGCCACGAGTGGTGTGGCGCAGGTGGGGCTCCAGACAGGGGTGCCCTGCATCTTTGGGGTGGTCACCACCGAGAATATCGAGCAGGCCATCGAGCGTGCTGGTACCAAGGCTGGTAATAAGGGCTTTGATGCGGCAACGGCAGCCATCGAGATGGCGACACTGCTCCAAGCTCTGAAATCGAGTTGAGCAGTGGGGAACCAGAGTAACTGGTAAAAGGGCATGGTACCTGTTCACCCTACTCCTGGAGCAAGGGCCTCTCGCCCTCGTGGCACCCCCCGTATGGGCAACCCCCCGTGGTTGCCCCACCGTTGGCTTACCCCAGCGGTAAACAGGTTCGAGGGTGTGGCCCTCCCGTAGCTGAGGTATGCTAGTCACCCCGTGAGGTTGGATTCTGGAAGGCAGCGATCGGTAGCATGTCACGTGGAAGTTTCGTGCAACACCAAAGAGAGCCCTGGTCAATCTCCCAAACTATCAGTGCAGCTGGTTGGATCATCCTACTCATCTTAGGCATAACCGCTCATCGTCCCACATGGCAGACTGAAGTCAATATCGGAGCAGAGGGATCCTTTATTGCCGAGGGCCAAGCGGGGGAGTTTTACAATCTCTTCAGCTTCTACAACCCCGAGCGAGCCATCTGGGAGCAAGCAGAGCGGACATTTCGCTGGTCGGATCGACGCGCAACGGTCACCTTTCCCTTTGCCCTCCATAAACAGCCCCTGATGACCACGATTGTCGCTTGTGGTTGTCGTCCAGAGGCTCAGGAAGTGGCGTTCGTGCTGAATAACCAGCCGATCGCGCAACTCCCCACCAGTGCAGATTGGCGCACCTACCGAATCCTAACTCCACATACCCTCGAACACCCCGAGTACGGCCTGATGGTCGAACTCCGCTCGCCGGTGTGGAGAGCAGCTGATGGCCGGGAGCTGGGAACGGCGCTCGATCGGGTAACCATCCAGCAACTCCGCTCAGAGCCCATCATCGAACCAATCATCGCCCTTGGGATCCTCCTCATCAGCGGATTACTCCTCTGGCGTGGCTTACCGCACTACCTACCACTACTTTTAGTCGCAGTGGCGATCGTAAGTAGTTGGGCCTACCGGCCAACGCTTCTGCCGCTCAACCTCTGGCAGGGAACCCTTATCCTTGGCCTGAGTAGTTTCTGGTTCATCGGTGCGGTGCGGAACTGGTTCATCATTTTGTTGACCGTATGCCTCAGCCTCTGGCTAGGCTTTGCACCTCAACTGCTCGGTGTTTGGGTCGTTGATGATGCCTTCATCTCATTTCAATACGCACGTAACTTCGCCACAGGCAACGGCTTAGTCTTTAACCCGGGTGAAATTGTTGAAGGCTACACCAACTTTTCGTGGGTCATCCTGAGTGCCCTCTTCTTCGCCTGGCAGATTGACCCCCTCATCGCTACGAGCGTGCTCACTCTCGGCCTGGCCTACGCCTACGCCGGTACTGCATACCTCATCGCACGCCAGATCATGCCCGCAGGCTGGTCCTGGGGTGTAGCCCTGATGGTTGGCTTCAGCAACAGCCTGCTCATCTACTCTGCGCGCGGCAGCGGCATGGAGACGGCACTATTCGCCTGGCTCAACCTTCTCGTGCTTGCGGCGCTCCTGCAGCGTGCCTGGTACCGCGCCGGGATCGGCGCAACATTGACGCTCCTGACCCGCCCCGATGGCATCATCGTAGCCATGCTGGGGGGGGGATGGATTCTCTTCAGTCAGGGGCTCCAGGGTGTACGACAGAGACAGGTTTGGCAGGCATTGGGACGCTATATGCTGCCACTAGGACTGATCTTCCTACCCTACTACCTGTGGCGCTGGAACTACTACGGCTATCCACTCCCCAATACGTTCTATGCCAAAGTGGGTGCGCGCCTCGAGCAGATTTCCCAAGGCATCACCTACCTCACCCAGTTCGCCCTGCAGGAGCGCCTAGCCCTCTTTGCGCTCGGTGGGGTTGGGGTAGCGCTCTGGCTCTACCGCCTGATGCCTGCGGCCGAACGACGCTTCGGGCTACTACTGATCAGCTTCTGCGGCCTGTTCAGCAGCTACGTGGTAGTGGTTGGTGGCGACTGGATGCCTGGCTTTCGTTTTGGCATCCCCCTCGTCGCACCATGCGCCATAGTGAGCGTCTGGGGCTGTTGGCAACTGGCCCGTACACTACCTAGCAACCTAGCCTCATGGCGGGTGGGCTTGCTCGTCGGCCTCTTACTGGCCATGGTTGCCGTCTTGCCCCGCGATATGAGTGTGAACCCAGACTCCAACGTCTGGCGTGAAACCTACGGCACCCGCCGCCACCGTGAAACTGGGCGCTGGATCGCCACCCATCTCCCCCCCGAGACGGTTGTCGCCACCATGGCCGCCGGTGCAATCCCCTTCTATTCACAGCGTACGTCGATCGATATTTTAGGCCTGAACGATACGTTCATTGCCCACCAGCCAACGACCAACCTCGGTAGTGGACGCACTGCCCATGAACGGCGTGAGCCTGATTACGTCTTCAGTCGTAAGCCTGATGTCATCCCCTGGTCTTCTGCGCACTACTTTGATCAGCGCATCGAACTGGAACGTGATTATCGCCTCGAACGCTTTGATGGACCAGAAGGTCAGGCAGTCATCCTCTACCTGCGTCGTAATTGGGATTGGCTGAACACCCCATGTGGGCAACTACTTCTAGCGCGATCGGAGTCGGAGGGTGCTTGCGAGTAGGTAGGCATAGCGTACGTGTTCACGATCGGGGTAAGCCAACGGGAGGGCAACCACAGGGGGTTGCCCATACGGAGGGGGCCACGAGGGCGAGACGCCCTCGCTCCGGGAGAAGTGTGAACAGTTACGGCATAGCACCCATTTGCGCCACCTTCTCACCCGTGGTACAATCCACGCCGATGAGTTTGAAACGCGCTTTGGGGCAGGTCGCATAGCCCGGTCTAGTGCGCGGCACTGGAAATGCCGTACAGCGGCAACGCTGTCGAGGGTTCGAATCCCTCCCTGCCCGCCACCTCTACTCCCCAACGGCCGCATCGAGCAGGATAACCCCACCATCCCGTGTCGCCGCAGCAATCTGGGCACTATCGGGGCGGAAGCTCAAGCCGAGAATAGCACCCACCGCCTCCAGGTTGATCCCGTTCAGGCGCTCACCGCGCACAACGTCCCAGAGCTCCACCTGACCGATGAGGTCGCCCGTAGCCATGAGCTTGCCGTCAGGCGAAAAAGCCAGGCTACTGTACCAGCGCTGCTCGGCGGATGCCGTGAGGTCGAGTAGCTCCTCACCGCTATCGGCGGCCCAGATCTTGAGCGTGCCGTCACTACTACTGCTTGCCACGGCATCTTGCCCGGCCGGCATGTCGATCGCCGTGATCGGCGCCGTGTGGCCGCTAAAGCTGGTGCGCTCCTCACCACGCTGCAGATCCCAAACGATGACCACCGGCTGTTCGGGTGAGCGATTACTGGCCGCAGCGATCTGGCTGCCATCGGCGTTGAACGCCAAGGCAAAGACTGGACCATTGAGACCGCGCAGAGTACGTTGCAACGCGCCCGTCTCACGCTCCCAGATCGCCACCTCACCGCGATCATTCCCAGCCGCAATCAGGCGCTGGTCGCGGGTGACATCGATCGTGAGTGCAAGGCCATCCAGTCCCTCAAACTGCCGACTCACACTGCCATTGGAAAGGTCGATGAGCACCACCTCGCCAGTCTCACTCACCGCTACAAGCTCGTTGCTGCTAGCAAAGGCGACATACTGGCTAGTCGGTGCACCGCCACTCAGGGGGATATCGCGATCCTCAGCAAACAGGTGTACCTTCACCAGACCGTTGAGCCCACCAGAGACCAGGGCTTCCCCTGAGGCGGCATAGGCCAGGGCGGTGACGGCACCCTGTGCCAGGATCGCACTCTGGCGGATCTCACGTTGACGCACATCCCAGATAGTGAGGCTACCTGCAACGTCGCTGGTGACAGCTAGACTGGCACCGTCAGGGCTCCAACTGAGACCGAGGAGCTGGACCCCTGACTGCTCAAGGAGATCTTGCATCGATCCCGATGCAGGATTCCAGAGCCGCACCGTTCCATCCAGGCTCGCACTGGCCAGTAAGCTCCCGTCAGGGCTAAAGCTCACCCCGCGAATGACCACCCAGCCCTCGTGGCCAGTGAGTTCACGGATCAGCCGCCCACTAGTTGGATCGAGCAGGTAGAGGCTACCGCTGATCGAACCGATGGCAAGGGTACGGCCATCGGGGCTAAAACTCACACCCGTTAGCCAGAAGGGCGCGCCCATACTTGGATTGTCAGGCGCACGGTAGCGCGCACCCGTACGCTCCTGTCCACTAGCCACCTCCCAGAGGCGGGCAGTACCATCACGTGAAGCCGAGGCGAGCGTCGTCCCATCGGGGCTAAAGCTGAGGTTTCCGATAAAGTCGGTGTGACCGGTCAACGTACGCAGCTGCCGTCCAGTGGCGACCTCCCAGATAATAATGCTCTGATCGGTACTACCAGAGGCTAGCAGTGAGCCATCGGGTGAGAAGGCCAGACTACGAATCCAGCCTGTGTGCCCCTCAAGGGCGCGCTCAAGCGCCTCTGCGTCAACGCTCCAGAGACGAATCACGCTATCACCCTGAGCTCCGGAGGCCAGGAGCCGCCCATCAGGTGAGAAAGCCAGGGCACTGATCGATTCGTCGTGACCCTCTAAGCGTACCTGTCGCTCCAGGCTAGAGCTATCACGCAACTCAATAGCACCCCCAACTCCAACAGCGATCAGGCGCCCGTCGGGGCTGTAGAGCGCCGCGCCGACCGATGCATCCTGAAGCTGTGCGCTCTGGGCAAACGGCGCACCTGCAGCAATGATTGCGGTGGTTGTTGCATCCGGGCTGACGGCACTACTCACCGCTGTCGGAGCGGTGGTCGCCATAAGCGACTGGCCACCTGGCAGGGTCACCACACCGTTCTGCTGCAGAAGGATCAGTCCGATCCAGGCGCCCACCAGACAGATGACCAGTGCGGTCAACAGCAGACCAGCAACGATCGCAATCAGACAGCCATTACTCAGCTGAAAGCGCTGGCGTTGTGGTGGGACAGGGGCCTGGGATGGCGCCTGACTATACGTCCCCGTAGGCGGCGGTGCCGGTGGTGGTGGCCCATACAGCGTACCGGGTTCAGCGCTCGGTGGTACCGGTCGGGCTGGTGCCGCGGCTGGTGTGGGCTCCTGGGATGTATCGAGCGGTCGGGTAGCACCAAGTGGCCGACCAGCCATCAGGCGCACCGTTTCGAGCGCACTCCGCATCTCGCTTGCACGCTGGTAGCGATTGACCGGCTTGAGCTCAGTCGCACGGAGTACCAACTGTTCAGCCAAGGCAGAGATCCGCGTATTGAGCGTACGTGGGGCACTAAGGGGAGTACCTGCCTGGCGTTGGGGTGCTGTTGGTGGAGACCAGCCGGTCAGCAGTTGGTAGAGGACCACACCAACCGTGTAAACATCACTGGTCGTTGTGGGTTCAGCACTGCTATTGTAGAGCTCGGGGGCGCGGTAGGGTGATGCCTCCGGATCGAGATGGCGTACCATCGGGAAGGGCGTCAGAAAGATCCCGCCATCGATGGAGGACCAGAGATCGGTTGGGCGCAGATCACCGAGGGTGAGGGGCGGTGTTTGGCCATGCAGGAGGTCAAGGGTCGTAAGGAGGCGCTCGACAGCGACCAGAACCTCGGCTTCGGGGAGTGGACCACCGCGATTATGAGCAACCCGGTCGAGATCTTGCCCACCCGGGTCGTCACAGATCAGGTAGTAGGCGCTGTCTTGTGCAAAGTGATCGCGCAGCGACAGGAGGCCGGGCACACTCAGCCCTACGAGTTGGCCAGCAAGGAGCGTAACATCGTTGAGGGCCTGTGGGTTTACCTGTGGCAACTCGCTCACGAGAACACGCAGCGACTGCTGCGTATCAATCGCGCGATAGATGACGGCATCAGGCTGCTGATCAACGATATAGGTGATACGGTAGCGATCGTGGAGCACCGTGTCAGGTGCGAGCATGGTAACCTCGCCTGGTATGCATATCAGCCGGATGCCATAACTTCGTACGTTGGGGTGAGGGTTCCGTTTGCAAATGCCGTAGTGATACGCTCAACGCACTGCAACCCGCTAATCGTTGCCCCTTCAATTGAGGCGAGGAAGTGTTGACGCGTATAGTCTCCCGCTAGGAATAGGTTGCTCACCGGGCTCGCCTGATCGGGTCGGTACTTGTCAACACCAGGGCGTGCCTGGTAGACCGAGTTGGGAATGCGCACAATCGTATGCTTCAGCAACTTGGCCTCACGCGCAACGGGGTGGAGGCGCACAAACTCGCTCATGACAAAGCGCACCAGTTCGTCATCGGGCAGTTTGATCAGCTCCTCGGCCGGTGCGACCACGAACTGCATGATGCTCTTGCCACCATTGTGGTACTCGGGCGCAACCATGGCCATGTCCGCGTAGACGCTCAGGTGCGTTCCGGCACTAAAGAGCAGGTTATCTACCCCGGCGATCTGTCGGTCGAAGAAAAGCTGAAGGGTAATCACCGGCGAGCCCTTGAGGTGGCGCAGGTTGGCAAAGTAGTCCAATGAACGGAGGCTCTCCGGCACGATTTTGCGCAGGTTGTGTACTGGCATCGCCGAGACGTAGACATCGCCACGGATCATGCTGCCGTCGTCCAGTTCAAAGCCCGTGACCTGATTGCTCGCCTGATCGTAAGCAATACCCGTTACCTTACGCCCAAGCTCAACCATGCCACCGCGATCCTCAATCTGCTTGATCAGCGGACGCCAGATATTCGTATCGGGCGAACCCTGAACCAGGGCCATCTTCGGCGCATTCTTCTCATGGGCAAAGTGGAGCATGGCGGTGAGGGCGAGCTTGGCGGAGATCTTATCGGCCCGCTGGAAATTGAGCGCGAGGGCCAACGTGTGCATCACCTCATCGAGCGAGCGCTGACCCATCCCGTGACGCAGGTGCCACGAGGCATAGCTCTCATCATCTTGCTGATCGACGTAGCGCTGATCACCAAAGATCGGGCGTATCAGACCCAGGCCCATGCGTAGCTTATCGCCCAGGCTGAGCGGCGTAAACTTGGCCACCCCGGCCAGGCCATTCAGCGGCGTCGGGAGCCAGGGCGTAAAGCGAATCCCCGCCAGTCCGTGCCGCTCCGAGGCGAAGATCATCTCGGCCGGCTTCCAGTTGAAGGTATTACCCAGCCCGTAGCGCTCGAGGAAGCCTAACAGATTGTGGTAGGCACCGAAGAAGACATGGAGCCCCGACTCGATCCAGTCCCCATCTTCATCCTGCCACGCCGAAACTTTGCCCCCCGCTACACTACGCTTCTCGAGTACGACAACGTCATGGCCACGGTCGACTAGGGTTCGTGCTACAACCATTCCGGCCGGACCGGCGCCAGCTATAATGACACGCATGGAGGGTTGTCTTTCACAAATGAACTGCGACTACGAGTGAGGGTTCGCAACCAAAGGTACGCTGCTTGCCGCTACCGCAGCAGGGGCACACGGGCATGCGGCCCAAAACCCCGTGAGCGACGGCTAACCTTCATTCGTTATAGCACGGTTGAGATTCTCGCGCAAGCAAACTGTTGTCGCAGGATAGTGCTACAATGCGAGGTGACCAGCGCCCAGTCTGGTCACCCGCATAAAGTTCAAGTATACTTGACGCGATCATCATCCTGACCAGGAGCTCCTTATGCCCAGCTACAAACTTGCCCGCCGCCTGGCCCAACTGGAGCCATCGGCTACCGCAGCGATGAATGGCCGCGTACAGCAGTTGCGCGCCGAGGGTGTGAATGTTATCTCGTTCAGTGTTGGCGAGCCCGATTTTGATACTCCTGATCCGATCAAAGAGGCTGCGATCGCCGCGATCCATGCAAACCACACGCACTATACCACTACCGGCGGGACTGCTGAGCTGCGGAAGGCTGTTGCGCAACGCGTAACGGCCGATCAAGGTATTACCTACGGTGTTGCTCAGATCACCACAACCACCGGGGCCAAAGAGGGGCTCTACCTTGCGTTTCAGGCCCTCTGCGACGAGGGTGACGAGGTGATTATCCCCGCACCCTACTGGGTGAGCTACGTGGAGCAGGTACGCCTCGCCGGTGCTACACCGATTACGCCGCTCACCAGTGAAGCAACTGGCTTCAAGCTCACTCCTGAGCAACTTCGTGACCTACTCACCCCAAATACGAGAGTCGTTGTCCTCAACTCCCCCTCGAACCCCACAGGTTCTGTCTACAGCGCTGCTGAACTCCGTGCGCTCGCCGATGTGCTGCGCGATAGTTCAGCGATCATCCTCGCCGACGAGATCTACGACGCAATTTCTTATGTCGAGTATGCCCGCTGGCTGCGTGCCGCCCCAGAAATGGCCGACCGTACCCTTATCATCAACGGTGTGGCAAAAGCCTACGCCATGACGGGTTGGCGCGTTGGCTATGTCGCCGGTCCCCAGCCAATTATCACCGCGATCAAGGATATTCAGGGCCACACCAGCACCCACACCGCTTCGATCTCGCAGTATGCGGCACTTGCCGCCTATACGCCCAGTGCAGCAATCGATCAGAGTGTGAGCAGCATGGCAGCTGCCTTCCGGCGACGGCGCGATCTCATCCTCGAACTGCTTGCCGAGATACCGGGCGTGAGCTGCAATGTCCCTGATGGTGCGTTCTACGTCTTCCCCAATGTCACTGGCCTGCTCAACCGGCCACTCAAGGATGGCATTGTCTGTACGACGAGCGATGAGCTCAACAACCACCTACTCGACCAGGCTCACATTGCCTGCGTGAGTGGTGAAGCTTTTGGTGCCCCTGGCTACCTACGCCTCTCGTACGCCACCAGTGAGCAGGCGATCACCGAGGGCATGCAGCGCTTCCGCAATAGTCTGGGCTAAGGCATGGGCTCACTGGGTAGTGCAGTCCCTCGTCTCGCTGGTCGGCGCATCCTCGTCATTGGTGATGTGACCCTAGACGAGTATCTCTATGGCCGGGCAACGCGCCTCTCGCGGGAGGCGCCCATCCCGGTGCTTGAGCTGCTGCGCCGCGAAATCATTCTGGGTGGTGCGGCTAATCCAGCGCGTAACATCGTCGCGCTGGGGAGCCACGCCACGCAGGTTGGTATTGTCGGCGCCGATCCCGAGGGTCAGCAACTCACCGATCTGCTCCGTGCCAGCGCCATTGCCGATGGCGGGCTCGTGATCAGCCCGGATCGTCCGACCACCCGTAAGACCCGGATCCTCGCCGATGAGGCACCGCGCCTCCCGCAGCAGGTGGCACGGCTGGATCGCCTTCAGCGCACCCAACTCAACCCAGCTGAAGAGGCGTTGATTCTTGGGGTGCTGCGTGAACTACTCCCCGGCCACGATGCCGTGCTCTGCTCCGACTACCAACTCGGTCTGCTCACACCAACCGTGGTCGCTACCATTCGTGACCTCTGTCGTGCCCATGGGCTCCTCTTCTGTGTTGATGCCCAGGGGAGCTCGCACCTCTACCAGGGCGTCGACCTCTTCCGCTGTAACGATCGTGAGGCTGCCATGGCGCTCGGCTATCCCCTGCAGCAAGAGGAGGATTTTGTCACCGGTGTTACCCGCCTACGTCAGGAGCTCGGTGCAGCCCTCGTAATCGTGACCCGTGGACCCGATGGCCTCTCCCTTGAGGGTACCAATCTCTCTTACCAGCATCTCGCAGCGGTCCGGGCCAGTGAGGTCTACGACACCACGGGTGCCGGCGATACTTTTGTCGCCGTCGCGACCCTCGCCCTCGCGGCTGGTCTCGATGCACTCACCGCTGCTACGCTCGCGAACAGTGCCGCCGCTATGGTGGTGCGTCGCTACGGTAACGCCGTTGTCACGCCTAGCGAGCTCGCCGCAGCCCTGTAGTGCAGCCCATCGAGCCAATGGTAGGGCAACCACGGGGGGTTGCCCGTACGGGGGGGTGCCACAGGGCAACCACGGGGGGTTGCCCGTACGGGGGGGTGCCACAGGGCAACCACGGG
>CAIWUD010000136.1 GCA_903915775.1 uncultured Chloroflexota bacterium
CAGAAGCCCCCTAGCCAGCGGTCGGCCCAGTCGGTGGTGTGTGGTATTGTCATCACTTCCTCGTCTACAGTTCGCTTCGCTGGCACGTCTCACCGTGTTCTGCGGTCACCGTATCACTGAGCCAGGGCTGTAACGATCGTGGTAACGTTGTAGCGTACCATGTCCAGGTAGGTTGCTCCATCGCTACCCGGTTCGCCCAGGGCGTCGGTGAAGAGTGTTGGGGCCAGTTCTGCACCCGTCTCGCGAGCAATCGTCTCCATCAGGCTCGGGTTAGCGACATTTTCGGTGAAGACGGCCGGTACGCCTGCAGCACGGATCGCCTCCACCAGTTCGGCAAGATCGCCGGCTGAAGGATCCGCGACCTCGGTAGAAACTGAGCCGAGGGCGGTACCAATAATCTCAAAGCCGTACTGGCGTGCGAAGTAGCCAAAGGTGTCGTGCGTGGTGACCAGCTTGCGGCGCTCCTCGGGCAACTGGGCAACCGCCTCGACAATGAAGGCATCGAGGGTCTGGAGCTTGGCCAGGTAGGTATCGGCGTTGAGGGCGTAGGTTGTGGCGTTGTTCGGATCGACGCCGACCAGGGCGTTGCGAATGGCCTCAACCATCACCATCACGTTGTTCGGGTCGTGCCAGACGTGTGGATCATACTCTCCGTGGCTGTGGCCGTGCTCTTCGCCCTCGCTATGGCTGTGGCCGGCCTCTTCCCAAACGAGGGCGACGCTCGCGCCAGCGCCAGGGCCGAAGCTCACCGCATAGTCACCGGGGGCGAGGTCGAACGTGTAGACGATGGCAATCGCAGCGCACTCCTCGGTAGCAACCGGCGCAACCAGTTCCGGTTCCACGGTAGTGCCGGCCTGGCTTACAGCGAACAGGACATCGCTGCCTAGGAAGAAGCTCACCTCGGCGTCTTCCGCTCGGCTCAGGCCCACCGTCCCCGCACCATCGGCGAGGCTAACGGCGTAGTGGGTGTGATCGTCGGGGATAGTCACCGTCGGTGCGGCATCGATGGCGTCGGCAGTCACCGTCTCGGGGCTGTCTTCGAAGTGCTCGCAGGCATGGGCCAAGGGCTCTTCGTGGTCATGGTTGTGGCCAGTTGAGGGGATCAGGTCGCTGATCTCCTCAGCGACAGCCACGCGCGTCGCCGTCGAGCCAGAGGCGGCGTAGAGGTCGTCGATCCAGCTTTCGAACTCCAGGCCGTTCTCGAAGAGGATGTCGGCCTCAGCCAGTGCCTCGCTATCGCGGGGTGTTGGCTCATAGGTGTGGGCGTCGCCGCCGGGGCCAACCAGGACGGTCAGTTCGATCAAGCCGCTGTCGCCGACGACATTCTGCACCAGGTCGCCGAGGATGCTATAGGTCGCGACCACCTTTAGCGGCGTGGCGGTAGCGATCGGGGCTTCGGTCGGTGCAGGCGCGGCAGTAGGTTGGGCGGTTGGCGCGGCGACGGCTGGGGCGGTGGTGGGTTCTGCAGTCGCCTGGGTGGGTTGAGTTGCCGGGGCGCCGCCGCAGGCGGCGAGCAACAGGGCGAGCAACGCTACCAGGCTTATGGTGCTGAGGTACCGGACGATCATCGATGGAGACTCCTCATACAATATACAGTTCGTATCCGTCCGACCCCGCCATGTCAGCTGAGCATGAGCAGCACCACCATGCCATCCGCACCGCCGATGGCGAGCGCTCGGTCATCGGGTGAGAACAGCAGTTGACTGATTGGCGTGTCGAAGTCATACCGGGCCAGTGGCTTCTGTCCGCGGGTCGGTCGCCAGAGAGCCACCAGGCCGTCTTGCCCCGCCGAGGCTAGTAGCGCCGGAGCATTCTTTGTCTCGGTACGCTGGTAGGCCAGGGCGTTCAGGTAGCCTTTGTGCAGGTTGAGCATCACCGGCTTGCTCCCCTCGGGACCCTTCTTTGAGGCCTGGGTATCCCAGACAACGGCATCACACCCGCCGCCGGTGGCCAGGTAGCGGCTAGAAGGATCCCAGGCCAACTCGCGCATCTTCGTCTCGTAGCCCCACATCTGCAAATCGAGGCCGCTGTCGGCATACCAGAAGTGCACAGTCTGATCCTGGTCACCGGTGGCGAACATGCTCGCGTCAGGGCTCCAGGCCAGCACCAGGGATGAGCCCTTCCATAGATAGCGGCGCAGCGGATCGGCCTGATTGAGATCCCAGAGGGTTGTTCCGCCATAGGCCACGGCGGCAATCTGTTTCGTGCCGGGCTTCCAGGCGATATCGGCGATGGTACTAGCGTGGTCGCAGTGCGTGCAGACCAGGTTGCCCAAGTCATCCCAGACTCGCAGCTCCTTCCCTGCAGCAGCAGCGAGGTAGCGGCCTGACGGATGGTAGGCCACCCGCTCGACCCAACTGGCGCCGTGGCACAGAGCCTGGGTCTGCACGCCGTGCGTGGTATCCCACAGGCGCACGTGGCCATCCTGCCCAGCTGAGGCTAAGAGGCGGCCATCCGGGTGCCAGTCGATCGCCGCCGTACCCATCGCGTGGCCGGGTAGATCGTGGCGTCGGGTGCCGTCGGTGGCAAAGATCGTGATCGGCCCGTCCACGGTGGCAGCAGCAAGCTGTGAGCCGTCGGGTGAGAAACGCAGGCTGATGACGTGCCCATCCAGCAACGCACGCCAGCGGCGCTCCAGAGTGACGGTCGTGGGTGGTGGCACGATGCGGCCCTTGTGGCGAGAGATAGTCATCGGCGTTTCCCTATGCTAGGCAAGCACGGAAGTCGGCGTTGAGCATCGCACGGTCGAGGTTACGGCCGATAAAGATCAGCTTGTTCGTGCGCGGCTCGTTGCCCCACGCGCGGTCAGGGCGGCCGTCAAAAAGCATATGGACACCTTGGAACACAAAGCGACGCGTGTCACCTGCAACGCTCAGGACACCTTTCATGCGGAAGATATCAGGACCTTGCTCGCGCAGCAGCCGCGAGAGCCAGGCGTTCAGCCGTTGCGGGTCAAGGTCGCCGGCCACGGTGATCCCTACCGAGCTTACCTCCTCGTCGTGTTCATGGTCTGGCTTGTAGGCATGGCTCAGCTCAGGCTCCGGGTCCTTGTCGGCGCAGAGCAGTTGCAAGTTGAACTCGTCGGGACCATGTTCAGTGAAGAGGGCGTAAACCCCAGCGGTGGGGATCTCCAGCACAAAGTGCAGCGGGGTCTCCCAGAGATTCAGACGGTACAGGGTGCTTCCCGGGATAAGGGTAGCGCCCGGGTTGAGCGCCTTCTCCTCACTTGAGAAGACGCGCACGGCCTGCTCCTGCACCACCTCCAATGCCTCACGGGTTGCCGCAGTGGCCGGGAGTAACGCTAGTTGCATCGCTGGATCCGGACCCTCGTCCAGGGCGAGCGTGTACGTGCCGGCCTCCAACTGAAACATGCCTCCCCACTCGAAGGGGTATTCAGGTTCCATGAACTGCGGGTCGATCTCCATGGCTCGCTCCAAGTTGAAACCGCCCACGTTTAGCACCGCGTCGATATCGATCTGTGCGTTCTGGGTGCGATAGAGCTTTGCGGCACTATTCATGCCCAGGATGCGTCGTTCCAGGGCGTCGAGCTCGCCCATCTCCACGAGGTCGGTCTTGTTGAGCAGGATCACATCGGCGAAGGCGATCTGCTCCCGGGCCTCGGGCGCATCGTCGATATGGTGGACGATGTGGCGGGCATCGACCAGGGTGACAATCCCGTCCACGCGCAGCTTCGCCCGCAGTTCATCGTCCATGAAAAAGGTCTGTACTACCGGACCGGGGTCGGCCAGACCCGTCGTCTCGATCAGGATATAGTCGAAGCGATCCTTGCGTTTCATGAGGTTCGAGAGGATGCGGATCAGATCGCCGCGTACGGTGCAGCAGATGCAGCCGTTGTTCATCTCGAAGATCTCTTCCTCGGCATTGATCACCAGGTCGTTATCCACGCCAATCTCACCAAATTCGTTTTCAATCACGGCGATGCGCTTGCCGTGCTGCTCGGTGAGAATACGGTTGAGTAGGGTCGTCTTGCCGGCACCGAGGAAGCCAGTGAGTACGGTCACGGGTGTACGCAGATCGGCAGTCGTAGCGGTAGATGCAGGGGCAGTCGTCGAAGTCATCGGGCTATCTCCTTCACATCATCGGGCAGGGCGAGAGTCTCGGCCACCCAGCCCTTGACGACAGCGAGGTGGGCTGGGTCGATCTGCGGCTGGGCACCAAACCGATCAAGCATCGTCGTGCTCCTCGTCAGAACGGTTACTGATCTCCATCATCAGGTGGTGGTGGCCTAGTTCGACCTGGTAGGCAGCGTGGCCTTCGGCTTTGCAGGACGGGTCGGGCGGCGGGCTTGCCCCAGTGGTGGGTGTCAACTCAACCCGCCAGATCTCCTGAACCGGGGCGAGCCTGCAGCGGGCGTAGAAGTGGCGTGCCCGCTCATTTGCTGCGGTGACGTAGAGTTGGAGCCGGTCGAAGCCGTGGGCAGCGGCCCAATGTTTGCCAGCCTCGATCAACCGGTACCCGAGGTCCCCACCGCGTTCGCCAGAGGTGACATAAAGTGCTACCAGTTCGGCCCAGTGCCGATCGGCGAAGAGCGGTGAGTCGGTATGGGCCTCCATCAGCAGCAGGCCGACTGGCTCGCTGCCATGCCAGGCCAGTAACCAGAGGGCGCCAGGAGCGCGGTGGGTGCGCACGAAATGTTCGCGCAGCAGTGGCTCCCAGCCCTCAGCCAGGCGGAAGCGCGGGTCAAAGCCCGCGTTGAAGTGGTGCAGCGCAGCAAAGAGTTGGGCCACCGCCCAGAACTCATCGTCGGCGGCGGGCCGGAGCGTGATGGCGGTCATATGCGTCCGTCGTGGTTATCGGATTGCTCATTGATGCAGCTCAAGGCGTTGACCAGTACGGCGAAACGACAGCCGCCGTCCCGTAGGGTCTGGTTGAGTACGGTGGTTTTGCCTGCACCGAGAAAGCGAGTGATCGCACTGACAGAAATACAAGCGGGTTGGGTTGGAGCGACCACTGTTGGCACGGCGCTACCTCCGGCGCGGACGACAACAGCCGCAATCGGAACCATGGATCGTACGGGCTACCTGCTGGGGTGAGGCGTAGATGGGCGCCTGGGGGCTCCGCGAGCGGGTGCTGAAGGTACTGAGCTCGCGGGTGCAGAGCCCATGACAGACGGGGCACTCGACCGGATCATCGACCCGCCACGCGGGGCGCAGTTCCTCCAGCTCAACCTCGCACTCAGGACAGCTGTAGACATAGAGCGGCATCATACACCGTTCTAAATGAGACAAAATATCACTTTGCTAATGATATAGTCTATCATGTGTACATACCCCTGTCAATATTGCAAGAAACTATCATTGATAGCGTGGTACCATGAGCTCGAACAGTGGCTGAATACACATGGTGCGTCGCCGGGGATTGCTACTATCTTCCACTCTCTTGACAACACAAATGATACATACTATCATTGAATGACACATTCACAGCTCTTCGGTAACGGCTTAGAAGGCCGTTCTTTTTCACCGCAATTATTTAATAGTAAATATCATTTATGACACCACCCCTTGTCCCAACCAAGCTGCTCCCCGTGACGGTGCTCTCAGGCTTTGTGATCCTCAACACCGGGCGTTTCGACTTTGAGCGGGCGGCTCAATCCCCCGGCTGGTTGAAAGAGCTGCGCGGTGAGCACACCCCCGAGACCGAGGAGTACGGTATCGCCAGCTTCGTCTACCGGGCTCGGCGGCCCTTCCACCCACAGCGCTTCTGGGAACTGATCAACGAAGAGTGGCCGGGAGTGTTGCGATCGAAGGGCCTCTTCTGGCTGGCGACGCGTATGGAGCTGAACGGGGTCTGGTCACAGGCCGGTGGGGCCTGCCGGGTCGAGCCGGGCGGGCGTTGGTGGGCATCGCTGCCCGAGGAGGCTATGCCCGACAACCCGGAGGAAGAGGCCCTACTGATCAATATCTGGCACCCCGACTGGGGCGACCGGCGCCAGGAGATTGTGCTGATCGGCCAAGACATGGACGCGACCGACCTGCGAGCACGCCTCGACGCCTGCCTGCTCACCGACAGCGAAATGGAGTTGGGACCGGAGCGCTGGGAGTTCTTTGACGATCCGTTTCCGGTGTGGAGCGTTCTGCCGGCCTATCAGCACCATCTGCTGGTCTGCCGTGGGCCACGCTGCACCGCCCTGGGAGCTGAGGCCTGTGCGGTGCAGCTCCGCGCGAGCCTCGGCGCGCACGGCCTACGCGGCGCGGTCGAGCGTGTCCTGACGGTGCAAACCGGCTGTTTGTACCCGTGCAATCACGGCCCACTACTCGTCGTCTATCCCGCGGGCGTCTGGTATAGCAACCTGACGCCTGATCGTGTGGAGCAGATCGTTGCCGAACATCTCATTGGCGGCGAACCGCTCGATGCTTTCCGTATCTTTCCTGAACAGCCCGCTGATTGAATGAAGGAATGACGTCCATGAACCACTGGATCCGCTTGTTCGCCCTCTTGCTCATATCAGTCCTGATCGCCGGATGCGGATCGGCACCGCCAGCTGCTACACCGACCGAGGCTCCCGCCGCCCCCGCTCCGACTGCCACCGACACTCCGGCTGCTGCCGCACCTACCCGCACACCGGAAGCACTGGCTAGTGCGCCAACCAGCACCCCCGCAGCGCCCACCGCTGATGAGCCCCCACCACTGCGGATCGTCACCTCGTTTCAGATCGATAGCCTGAACCCGATCGATGATGGCTTCTGGATGCCCGAGTTTGGGGTTGGTGAATTGATGATGCAGTTTCGCGCTGATGGACAGCATTACCCCTGGCTGTTGGAGTCGATCGACCAGATCGACGATACGACCTGGGAGCTGCGTCTACGCGAGGGGATCACGTTTCAGAATGGAGCGCCGCTGACCGCCGATGTCCTGGCCGCGCTGATCAATCGCCAGATGGAGCTATCCTCCTCTGCCCAGAGCAATTTCGCCGCAGGTACGAGTGCCGAGGCCACCGGCGATCTCGTTGTTACCCTCGACACAGTCGAGCCGAACACGGGCGTCATCCCCGCCCTAGCCGACGAAGCAGTCTTCCCGGTGTACGATGTAGCGACGGTGGAGGCGGCCGGCGAGAACTACGACCAGTTGATCGGCGCCGGCATCTACACCGGGCCATACAGCGTGGTCAGCCTGGATGATCAGGAGATGGTGCTGGAGCGCTACGAGAACTATTGGCAAGGCCGACCAGCTCTGCCAGGCGTCTCGGTGCGCTTTGTCACCGATCCGCAGGCGCGTATTCTGGCCGTACAGAACGACGAAGCCGACATCGCACTCTATCCACCCACCGCCGCCAAGCCGGTCGTCGATGCCCAGGAGGGGATCTATTTCAACTACGGCACGCCCAGCACTGGTGGGTTCCGGATGGTGCTGAACATCCAGGAGCCGCCCTTCAACGATATGGCGGTGCGCCAGGCGATTATTCGTGCAATCAACTACGACGAACTGGCCAACGACGTGATGGACGGCGTGTTCGGCGTCGCCACCGGCTACTACCCGCCCTTCTTTCCCTTCGCCGTGAAGAACCAGGCCACCGATGTCGCCACCGCGCAGCAGTTGCTCGACGAGGCCGGCTGGACGCCCGGCGCCGATGGGGTGCGCGCCAAGGACGGTACGCCGCTCGAGGTCGTCCTGCTGATCTACCCGCAGCAGCCCGACCTGGTGCCGATCAGCGAGGCGATCCAGGCCCAGCTTGCCGAACTCGGCTTTGCAGTCGAAATCCGCTCGGTGGATAACATCAACGATGCGCTAACCTCTGCCGATGAGCCATGGGACGCCGGGCTCGTCTCGGCTGGATCGGTGACGTTTGGCGGTGCACCCGAGCCAGTACTGCGGCGCTACTTCGCTACCGGCGGCGATCGCAACTATGCCGACTACTCGAACCCGCGGATCGATGCGCTCACCAAAGAGTTGAGCCAGACCTTCGATCCGCAGCGCCGCCAGGAGATTCTGACCGAGTTGCAGCGCATGAAGATTGAAGAGGAGCCGTACCAGTTCTTCGTCAATTTCCACACTGGGCGCGTGATCGTCAACGAGCGCTACCGCGACTATCAGCCGGGCTTCGCACTCTATCACGTCTCGTATCAGACCCGTCCGACGGAATGAGTATCTCAACCCTCCCGACACGTTCACCGCTGATGAGCGCCCTGCCACTGGTGCGGGCGCTCGTCGGTCGGCTCCTTCAAGCCCTACTCACCCTGCTGGGAATCAGTGTGATCATCTGGGCGCTGCTGCCGCTGGCGCCCGGCGACCCAGCCCAACGGCTGCTGCAAGCGCGTGGTGTGCAAGACCCGACCCCGCTGCAGGTAGCGGCTTTGCGCACCGAACTGGCACTGGATCGCCCGCTGCCCGTGCAGTATGCCGAATGGCTGGGGCGGGCTGTACGCGGCGACCTGTCGCTCTCATATCAGACTGGCCGGCCGGTGCTGGAGGAACTGGGCAAGCGTCTGCCAGCGACGCTGTTGCTGGCGGGCACCGCGCTGGTGTTGTCGCTGCTGATCGCGCTGATCGGCGGGCTACTTGGCGCAGCGTATCACGAACGCTGGCCCGATCAACTGATCCGTTTACTCTCCCAGGTCGGCGTTTCGTTGCCGGCCTTCCTGGCAGGCCTGCTAGCGCTGCGCTACATCGTGGTCGAATTCAACATCGGCAGAGTGTTGTCGGGTGGGCAGTGGCAGTACGTCCTCCTGCCCGCGCTCTGCCTGGCAATTAGCCGCGCTGCCGACTGGGCGCAACTGCTGCGGGCCAGCCTGCTCGAAGCGCTCGGTGCCAACTACACCCTGGTGGCGAGCGCCCGTGGTGCAACTAAACTGCGGGTACTCTGGCGCTACGCACTGCCGAATGCAGCACTGCCCTTTCTGACCGCGATCGGGGTCGGGATTGGTGGGCTGATCGGTGGCTCAGCGATTATCGAGGCGATCTTCACCTGGCCCGGTATCGGCAGCTACGTGTTTGCTGCGATCGCCGCCCGCGATTTCCCAGTGGTGCAGGGCTTTGTGCTGCTGGCCGGCCTCTCGTACATCACTGCGAGTCTCTGTGTCGATCTCGTAGCACTACTAGTCGATCCCCGCCTGCGTGATGGAGGCCATGCATGACCAGCGAACCCATCACCCAACCACCGATCAACGTCACTCGCCGGCTCAACCCCCCGCCACGGAGCCTCTCGGCCCGGTTGGTACGCCACCCCGAGGCCCGGTTCGGGCTGGTATGTGCGCTGCTGCTGGTCGGATTGGCGCTGTTCGGCCCGCTGCTGGCGCCCTACGACCCAAACCAACCCGATTTCCGGGCCAAACTGGAGGCGCCGAGCACCGAACACTGGCTCGGCACCGATCAGTCGGGGCGTGACCAGTTCTCACGGGTGCTCGACGGCGGGCAGCGTACCCTCGGTACTGCGCTGCTCGTGTTGAGTTGCATCTTCGGGATTGGTCTAGTGATTGGCACCATCGCCGGGATGAGCGGCGGGATCGTCGATATCGTCCTGATGCGGTTGGTTGATATACTCATGGCCTTGCCTTCGATCGTGTTGGCGATCGCGATTGTCGGCGTGCTTGGCCCCGGTTTTGAGAACCTGGTGCTAGCGCTAGTGATCTCCTGGTGGGCCTACTACGCCAGGATGGCACGTAGCTACGTGCTGAACGCCCGCCAGCGCCCCGACATCATCGCCGCCCGGTTGGCCGGCATCGGCTGGGGCCGCATCATGGTTGGGCATGTGCTGCCCGGTGTTGCCAGCCAGTTGCTGATCATCGTCACCCTGGATCTGGGCTCGATGATCGCCGCGATCGCCGGCCTCTCATTTCTGGGCCTGGGGGTACAGCCGCCCGCCGCCGAGTGGGGTGCGATGCTCTCGGAGTCACGGCTGTACGTGACGCTGGCACCTTGGCTACTGCTTGGTCCACTCGTGCCGATCTTCGGTGCGGTGCTGGCGGCAAATCTGCTCGGCAACGCTCTGCGCGATACGCTCGATCCGGGGGTGAACCGATGATGCAGCCGGTACTCCAGTATGATCAGGTGCATGTTCAGTATGCCAACGGCACCCACGCGGTGCGCGGCGTGAGCTTCAGCTTGTATCCCGGCGAGTGCCTCGCCCTGGTCGGCGAGTCGGGCTGTGGCAAGACGACCATGGCCCGGGTAGCGCTGGGCCTGCTGCCGCCGTCAGCCCAGATCGAGGGTTCGATCCGGCTCGGCGATACCGAGATCGTCGGCGCATCAGCGGAGACGATCCGCCGCCTGCGCGGGTTGGTGGCTGGTCTGGTGGCGCAGAATCCGTTTGAGGCCTGTAATCCACTCGACCCGGTGGCCGACCACGTGGCCGAAGCCTGGCACGCCCACGATCAAACGCCGCCTCGTGGGCTGATCGGCACGGCCCTGGGGCAACTCGGGATCGCCGGGGCGCTGCACCAAATGCGCCGCTACCCACATCAGTGGAGCGGCGGCATGCTCCAGCGGGCGACGATCGCCGCCGCTGCCGCACATCAGCCACTGGTGATGATCGCCGATGAACCGACCAGTGCCCTCGACGCCGACCGGGCCGATGCGACCCTGGCGGCGCTCCGTGAAACCGGGGCGGCGGTGCTGCTAGTGAGCCACGACATCGGGGTGGTGGCGCGCCACGCCGACCGGGTGGCCGTGTGCTATGCCGGACGGATTGTTGAGATTGGCCCGTGTGCCGAGGTGCTGACCCAGCCGCGCCACCCATACACGCGTGGGTTGCTGGCGGCCACCCCACACGCAAGCGCCGGCCTACCAATCCCGCTTGCCGGCACGCCGCCGAAACTGAACGAACCGATTGCCGGCTGTGCCTTCGCGCCGCGTTGTGCCTTCGCTGTTCCTACCTGTCGCACCGATGATCCACCCCTAGTCGACGGGGTGGCCTGCCCAGTGCTAAACGCCGCCGGTGAGCCGAAGGCACTCCATCGGGGCGATGAGATACTGGAAATGCAGCCGTTTCCTCCATTCTGGCGCAAGCGTGCAGCAGCAGTGGTGGTAGAGGCACGAAAGGTGGCCAAACGCTATGATCGAGGGGCACGGGCCGTGGCTGCGGTCCAAACTGCCAGTCTGGCAGTACAGCACGGTGAGATTGTCGGGATATCCGGGCCGTCGGGCTGCGGCAAATCGACCCTACTGCGCCTGCTGGCGACGATCGAGATTCCGAGTGCGGGCGAGGTGTGGCTCGACGGTGCACTGGCCAGTCGGGGTGGAACGCCACACCTGTTGAACCCCCTCGCACGTACCGGCTTTGTGATGCCGATCTTTCAAGATCCGCTCGGCAGCCTGGATGCACGCTGGCCAATCTGGCAAAGTATCACTGAACCGCTGACCGCGCCGCATCGTGCTCGGCGCCTGAGTATACCCCAACGCCGAGTGATCGCTCGCGAGTGGCTGGAGTCGGTCGGCCTAGACCATATCGATCTCGATGCCCGTCCGCACGAACTATCGGTTGGCCAATGCCAGCGTGTCGCCATCGCCCGCGCGCTCACGGCGGAACCACGTCTGATTATCGCCGACGAGCCTACCAGTGCCCTCGACGCCTCGGTAGCGGCGGCCATCTTGCACCTACTGGCGACAACTGCGCACAACGGTACGGCGATGGTGGTCGTGAGTCACGACCGCCCGCTGCTCACTGTGTTGTGTGATCGCGTCCTGACCATGGACGACGGAGTACTCCTGTCATAGTTGAGCTACGCATCCACCTAAGAAGGAGCCACCTTGATCAGTGACATTGAGTCACGCTGGTCACGCGGCAGCCACTCCTAGTTCTCCCTACATTCGTTGACCTCATCCGCTAGCTTTTGGATGGTCGCCGTATTGGGACGGCATACGCCCACCCGCCGAGGTTCCTGTGGTGGGCTTTCTAGCCCATGGATCGATCGCCGCACAATCGATCAGGAAGGCGATGTGGGAACATCAAACTTGTGGTACCATATGACCGTCCAGTCACATGACTGATCAGTCACATGGTGTCATAGGCATGCCAAAACCCACATTCGATAACCTGCCGGTCGCGAAGCGCCAGTTGATCATCGACCTTGCCCTAACGGAGTTTACCGAGCGACCCTACCAGGCTGCATCGCTTTCACGTATCGTCGAGCAGGCTGGCATCGCGAAGGGTAGTATCTACCAATACTTTGCGCATAAGCAGGACTTCTACCTCTTTCTCATCGACTACGCGGTTCAGCAGCAGCTCGCGCTCTTACAAGCCCAGACGCCGCCCGACCCCCAGTCTGGCTTCTTTGCCATGCTACGCTGGCAGATGCGGGCGAGCGTGTCCGTCGGCCTTTCCACACCCCTGCTCACCCGGTTGATCTATCGGGCGGTCACCGACAAACTGCCGTTCAGGGATGAGGTTGCCCGCCGCATCCAGTCGGCTGGTGACGAGCACCTCCGAGCGCTGCTGGCCACGGCGGTCGCTAACGGGGAGATCGAGCCAGCCCTCGACTTGGAGCTCACTGCATTCGTCCTGCACCAGATGATCGGCAACCTACACGAGTTGCTGCTCCGACGTCAGGGCGTCACCCTTGAGGAGGCAACTACCGACGTCGCCCTACTTAGCGGCCCAGCGACTGAGCAGATCTACGACCAGGTGATTGCGATCCTCCAGTTCGGG
>CAIWUD010000137.1 GCA_903915775.1 uncultured Chloroflexota bacterium
CCAAGAGTCGCCCTTCGCGGCCTTCTCGCTCTCGTAGCGCTTGACGGTGTAGCGCTGGCCGGTCTCGGGGTCGGTGGCGTCGCGGAGCTGGACGAGGACGGTCTTGCCCTGGCGCGTGCCTTCGACCGGCGCACGGAAGAGGCACCAGCCGCCGTCGGGGATGGCGGGCTCCATGGATTTGCCGATGACCTGGGCGACGAACATCCCGGGGCGCAGGCGATGCCGCGACTCGACCGCGACCCACTCGAAGCTGTCGTCCCCGATGTGCTGCGGATCGCTGAACGCGCCCGCCGCCGCCTTGAGCGGAACTAGCGGCACGCAGCTGACGTAGCGCTCCTCGGGCTTGGGCTCCACGGTGCGCGGGCGGAACGGGATGACCTTGGCGGGCGCGGCCTTGGCCTCGCCGGTCTGAAACGCCCCCGGCCAGCCCCCATGCTGCTCGATCACCTCGTCGATCTCCTTCATCAGCTTAATGGTCTCGGCGAGAGCGACGACGATCTTCTGGTAGTGGGCGATGTCGTCCTTCGAGAGCGTGCGGCCCTTGCGGTCCTTGAGCCACTTCTCGCAGACCTGGTAGCCGCCGATGTGGAAGTTCCAGACGTTCTCGGGTACGCCCTGGAAGCCGACGGTCTGGGCTTTGTCGACCCACACGGTGTTCTTGGACCACGAGACCTTATCGACCTCGGGGTTTCGGTTGCCGATGAACTCGGTGATTGGGCGGTCAAGCTTGGGGGATTCGAGCAGATGCAAGGCGACGAGTTCGCCGCCGAGGCGGGCAAGCGCGGAGATTTCGCTGCCGTACATGCAGCACCAACTGGCGGTAGCGATATGCCTGATGCACGTGAAACACGGCTCGTACTTCTCGATCCCACTCGATTCACGTGGAGCCAGCCCGCGTACTTATCGCAACGCTCTGACGTTCCTTGCCGCTGATGCCACCCGGCTCAAGGAGTTAGAGCAGGCCGTGCGTGAATAACGGAGAATAGCCGAACGCTCAAATTCGATCAGGCTGGCTTTGAGGAAGAGTAGCACTACAGAGCTCAACATCGAGAACCGCCCCTAAGGCATGGTTCAAACCAGCTTGACACGCTTCCGGGAGGTGTGGAGGGCTTCGCCCTCCACAAAAACAACCAACCCAGCCCTGGTACCGCCAGCGGGTCAAGCCGGCGCAGCCGAAACTGAAGCATGCCTAAGGCATGCGTATCTATGTGCATTTCATTGACGTTGTTTGTGCATCGTGGTATAATTGCAAGAATAAGATCGCTCATCGGTGACATCCTCGAGGGTCTTGTGTACCCTCCTCCCAAACATGAAGGTCTGTCACTACGCACACGATCGCGCTGGGAAGGCGGCCAGGTATGGCACAGCAACACTTCTTGTCGCAGTTTTCCGACAAGCCGCGCTACAATACCAAAGCGGTAGCTCAAGAGACCGGTGTACCCGCAGACACGTTCCGGGCCTGGGAGCGCCGTTACGGCGTGCCGCGTCCGCAACGAACCGAAGGTGGGCATAGGCTCTACTCTGAGCGTGATATTGCAACTATTCGCTGGCTACGTGATCGCACCGCTGAGGGTCTCACGATCAGCCAGGCAATAGCGCTGATGACTGATGGGAACGAGGCGAACCTCTCTTGGCTGAGCACAGCCGTTGATACAGAGCCCCATACCTGGGAGCGCCTGGGTAGTCGGCTGTTTGCCTCACTGACCGACTTTGACGCAACACGAGCTGAACAGATTCTTGGCGAAGCGTTTGCGCTCTACCCCATGGAAGAGGTCTTCCTCAAAATGGTGCAGCCTACCATGGTGGCGATCGGCGAGCAGTGGCATGCCGGTCGGCTGAGTGTGACGGTCGAGCACTTTGCAACACAGTTTGTGCGCCGCAAGCTCTCGGGGCTCTTCAATACGTACAACATCACTGATGGGCGGGGCATGGTCGTGGTGGCCTGTGCACCGAGTGAGCAGCACGACCTTGGTGCGCTGATGCTCGCGGTCTTCCTGGTACGCCATGGTTGGCAGGTGATCTATCTGGGAACTGAGGTGCCGATCCGTGATCTCATCGACACGGTACGTCAGATCCAGCCCGATATGGTCGCTGTAGCGGCCTCTACGGTGGAGGCTGCCACCCAACTCCTCGAGGCCGGACGGTCGATTCTCGCTCTGCCCCCACCAACACCACATTTTGGTTATGGTGGCCGTGCGTTCAATCTCAACCCGATGCTGGTGCAGCGTATGCCCGGTACGTTCCTTGGGCGTGATGCTCAGGAGGCGGTTGATACAGTGGCCGATATGTTGAGCGGGATGCGTTAGGGAGTGGAGAGGGCCGTGCCCCATGGGCACGGACGTGGGATTGTTGCCCGACAGACCGCCCTGCTCAGGAAGCCGTGGAAACCTGTGGCCCCTCGAAGGATCGTTTCCCGGGTCGCACTTCCGTGCGCGTGATGTGCCTGTTCCCGTTCCTCCCGGAAACGCAGGCGCCTCGCCCGCGATAAGGCACCGGGCTACGAGTCTACCTAACAGTGAACCGCTTAACTGTTGGAGCAAGCTCCATCATGGTTGGCCTACTGGCTTACCCCAAAAGGGAGCGGTTGCCAGCGTGTTGGGGGTTGCCTTTCCTGAGCTATTCGCATATGATAGAAGTATCGAATATCTTTGAGTCATACTAAGGAGCGTCGTGTGTCGCTAAACCCCGTGACCTCCCTTGCACTGGGTTCTGCTGGCAGTCTGATCACGCAGCCTCTGCCCGCTGAGGAGCAGTTGGCGCAACTGTTTCATCTGACTGACCTTGCACCCCACGCCGGGCACGACGAGTGGCCGCCGCACCCGCCCCACGCAACTGCTGAAGCCTATGCTGAGTGTGAGCGGATCATCCGTCGTCACTCGAAGAGCTTCTACTTCAGTTCGCAGTTCCTTGCGCCAGAGACTCGACGGGCGGTGCGTGCCCTCTATGCCTTCTGCCGCACCACTGATGATATTGTTGACCTCGCTGAGCGTGATCCCGCACGCGCACTCGCAACATGGGTGCACCAGGTGCGTACCGTACGTCCGGTAGCACACAATCCGGTGCTGCTGGCATGGAGTGATACGCGCGCACGCTACGCCCTAAATCCTGCGCTCGTGGATGAGTTGCTGGCCGGCGTTGCCATGGATCTGACGATCAATCGGTACGAGAGTTTTGCCGATCTCTGGCTCTACTGCTACCGTGTCGCCTCGGTGGTCGGTCTCCTGGTGATGGGGATCACCGGCCATCAGGCTGGCGCAGAGCCGTTCGCGATTAAGTTGGGGGTGGCTCTCCAACTTACCAATATCCTCCGCGACGTAGGCGAGGATGCTCGGCGGGGACGGGTCTACCTGCCGCAGGAGGATCTCAGGCGTTTTGGGCTTACGGCTGATGATATTCTGGCCGGGGTCTTTGATGCGCGCTTCAAAGCACTGATGCGCTTTGAGGTCGCACGCGCCCACCGCCTCTACGATGAGAGTTGGCCCGGGATTGGGCTCTTGCCTGCCAATAGTCGCTTCGCGATTGCTGCGGCAAGCCGGATCTATCGCGGGATCCTCGATAAGTTGGCAGCGAATGAGTATGACGCCTATACCCGACGTGCCCACCTGACGACACGTGAGAAACTTGTTCAACTACCGCAGATCTGGTTCGCAACCAGAAGGCTCGGTGTAGTAAAATAGTGCGCTATGAGCACAATCCTTACGCTAAGGCAGTTCGAGCCGAAACCCTGGCCGCGCTGGATCTTTGACGCGCTCCTCTGGGTACTCTTCTTGGGTCCAGTTATCTCGCCGCTCTTTCGGGCAACGGGTCTGCCACTGGTCAGTGATGCAGGTCTGCTTGCCCGCGACCTCCTGGCTACCTATGTCTGCCCCACCCCCGAACGCTCCTACATGCTGTTCGGCCTACCGATGGCAGTCTGCGCACGCTGTTGGGGTGCAACCATCGGGCTCTGGAGTGCTCGCCTCCTCATGGGCTCGTCCGTTGCTCTGCGTGGGCCACTGGGTTGGCTGCGCTCACTGCCCTGGGCGCTGCGGCTGCTGATCTGTGCGCTGCCCTTCCTCCTCTGGCCCCTTGAGATCGTTGGTCACTATGAGGGTTGGTGGTTTGCCCCGCTCTGGCTCCTGCTGCTGAACGGTGCTCAGGCCGGTTTTGCCGCGGGGCTCTTCTTCTGCTCCGCCTGGCCTGGCCTGTGGCAGCCCGTGCGGCCCTAGCTTCTACTCGGCCAGACTACACCAACCCGTGCAAAGTGGTACACTTGTTACCAGAAGGGTGGTAGAATCCGCTGCACGCCTGGCCCGCTGTGGGGCAGGTGCTGCGTGCATGGGTCGAAGCACCACCTGGAGAGACCCTCGCTGCCATGCATATCCCGATCTTGACTGACCTGAAGGTTGCGCAGGAGACTGTTCTCCGTCGTGCTGCACTCGATGAAGATACCGCAACGACAACTGCGGTGGCTGCGATCATTGCCGAGGTACGGAAAGGTGGTGATGCTGCCCTCCGTCAGCTGAGTGCCCGCTTCGATGGGGTTGTACCACCGATGCTGGAGGTGCCG
Organism: uncultured Chloroflexota bacterium; assembly: GCA_903915775.1. Classification (GTDB taxonomy): domain Bacteria; phylum Chloroflexota; class Chloroflexia; order Chloroflexales; family Chloroflexaceae; genus Viridilinea. The sequence goes on from CAIWUD010000137.1 coordinate 4,550, forward strand.
CAAACCTATTGGGCCCAGGCTGTGGATGCGCTGCCGAACGATCTACGCACCGCTCTTGAGGTCGCCACCGATGAACTGCGCCGTTTCCATGCCCGCCAAGCGCGCAATTCGTGGGTCGATGTTGGCGTCGAAGGAACACGGGGTCAACTCGTAGTTCCGCTGCAGCGCGTGGGGATCTACGTACCCGGTGGCGTTGCACCACTCCCATCGTCGCTTATTCACGCCGCCATACCGGCCCGTGTAGCTGGAGTTGAGGAGTTGATCGTCTGCTCACCCCCGCAGCGCGAACATGGTCTACCAGCCGCAGTAGTGCTGGCGGCAGCTCAGATCGCTGGTGTGGACCGAGTCTTTGCGGTGGGCGGCGCTCAGGCTATTGCCGCAATGGCCTACGGGAGTGAAACTATTCCCCGCGTTGATAAGGTTGCCGGCCCAGGGAATCGCTTCGTGATCCAGGCTAAACGCCTGGTCTACGGGAGTGTTGGTATCGAGAGCCTTCCCGGGCCAACCGAGACCCTCCTTATAGCTGATGCTGCCGCGGATCCCCGCTACGTCGCTGCCGATCTGCTGGCCCAGGCCGAGCATGTGGAGGCGAGTGCTATCCTGCTTACCCCATCGACCGCATTGGCCCACGCGGTTGTTGCTGAAATTGAGCGGCAGTTGAACCTGTTGCCAGAGCTGAATGCACGTGCAGCGAGGGAGACCGTGAGCAGCAGAGGGGCGATTGTGATTGTACCCGACATCGCCACGGCCTTTACCCTGGCGAACGAGTACGGGCCTGAGCATCTCTGTCTGCTGCTCGCTGATCCGTGGCCCTACGTCGGCCTGGTACGTAACGCTGGCGGTGTGTTCCTCGGTGAACACTCCTTCGAGGTGCTCGGCGACTACTGTGCTGGTCCATCGCATATCATGCCCACTGAAGGCACGGCTCGCTACGCCTCCCCAGTCAATGTGGACGATTTTCGCAAGGTTATCTCACTCGTTGGCCTCAACGCTGCCGCACTGGCCCGCATTGGTCCTGCGGCACAGCGTATCGCTGAGGCTGAGGGACTGTATGCCCACGCTGCTGCAGTACGTGCCCGACTTGAAGGGTAGTAGGCTCACTTATACGAAAGGCTTGTTCCAATGTCCGGATTTCTTGCGACCTTCATCAATCTCCTCTTTCAGGCCCTCTTCTTTGCGATCCTCGGGCGGGTGTTGATCTCCTGGGTTGATCCGATGGGTAACATGCGGATTACGCAGATTTTGCGCGAGCTCACCGAACCAATCCTAGGACCGATCCGCCGGGTGCTGCCGACGTTTGGCATGATCGATCTCTCACCCCTGGTGGCTATGCTGCTGCTGAACCTCCTCCAGGGCCTGATTATGCGCGCGATCTGATCTGGCTACCACTGCAGGGCCTTCCCCTGTCTAGACGGCCGAATAGTCTTATGATCCCATCCTCCCCCTGGCACGAGCGTTTTCTGCTCCTGGTCGTCTTCCTGGCGGGTATTGGCACCCTGGGTATCGAAATGGTGATGCCACGCCTGATGGCACCCTTCTTCGGTACGTCACAACCGATCTGGGCCGTGGTGATTGGGATGACGCTCACCTACCTCGCAGTTGGCTACTGGCTGGGTGGGCGTCTTGCCGACCGTTACCCCAATGAGCGCCTCCTCTACTGGCTGATCGCCTGGGCTGGGCTCCTCTGTGCCTTCATCCCGTTGCTTGCACGCCCTGTACTCCAACTTGCCCAGCTTGCGCTGCGCAACGTAGCAGCAGGAGCGTTCCTGGGCGCCCTCGCCGCCGTGGTGCTGCTCTTCGCCCTACCCGTCACGTTGATGGCGATGGTTGGCCCCTTTGCCATCCGCCTCCAGCTCCGCCGCCTGGCAGCTGGGGTTGAGGCCGCTGGGCGCACGACTGGTACGATCTCGGCCCTCTCAACTTTCGGCTCGATCGTGGGTACCTTCCTAACCGTGCTCCTACTGATCCCGCTCATCGGGACGAGCGCAACCCTCTTCCTCTTTGCCGCTTTCCTCGTCCTCCTTGCCCTCATTGGCCTGCGCGACTGGCGTGTTCTCCTGCTGCTGGCTCTGGTGGTTGGTCTCTTCTTGGCCAATAATGCCCTCGGCAGTCAGGTGAAGAGCGCCGATTGTCGTGATTGTCGTCTGGTGGCTGAGGTTGAGTCGAGCTACAACTACATTCAGGTTGCCGACCAGGAGATTGTCTACAGCAGTGGTGCGGTCGACCAGCGCCGTGTGCTGATTCTCAATGAGGGTCAGGCGATCCACTCGGTCTACCGGCTCAAGTTCCGCGAGACGGGTGATCCCCTCGATATCCTTACCGATGGCGGGCCCTGGGACTACTTCGCTGTTGCACCCTACGTCTATGCCGGGATGCAGCCCACCGATGTGCACAGTATGGCGCTACTCGGATCGGCCGCGGGAACGATCCCTAAGCAGTTTCTGGCCATCTACGGACCAGAAACTCGTATTGATGCGGTGGAGATCGACCAGGAAATTATTGGGGTGGGGCGTGACTACTTTGACATGGAGACGGATGATCCCGCCTTTCCCAACTACCGGGTTCATGCCCAGGATGCCCGCTACTGGCTCGCCACCAGCAGCGACAGCTACGATGTGATTGGCATGGACGCCTACCATCAACCCTATATTCCCTTCCACCTCACCACCGTAGAGTTCTTTCAGCAGGTGCGGGCACGGCTGAGTGCGCGTGGGGTGGCTGTGGTCAATGCCGGACGGCCGGCAAGTGGCGATGATCGGCTCGTCAACGCCCTAGCATCAACCATGCTCGCCGTCTTCCCCGAGGTCTATGTGATCGATACACGCTTCTCCAACGCTATTCTGGTGGGGGTCAATACCCCAGTTGGTGACGGAGCGGCCAACTTTGTGGCGAATAGTAGCGCCATGGCCGAGTTGGCCACGGCAGAGCCACGTTACCGCGCTTTACAACTGGTCATGTACTGGGCGCTGAACGAGGGGCGCTTTGGACCAGTTCGCCCCTTTGCCCCTACGGAAGCGCGCTACCGTCCCTTCACCGATGATCATGCACCTATCGAACGTCTTATCGATGGCCTGATCCTCGATGAGGCCACCACACCAGGTGGGTGACTGGGTGGGCGTCGGATTGCTTGACAGCCACTGGGCAGCGTGGTACAATGCACCGCGTTGTGAGGGCGTATAGCTCAGCTGGTTAGAGCGCGATCCTGATAAGATCGAGGTCGGTGGTTCGAGTCCACCTACGCCCACCAACAACCGTTGAGAGTAGTGAGCAAGCCGGTGCGCTGCGCTCGATACTCTCAATTATTTTGGGGCGATAGCTTAGCTGGGAGAGCGCCTGCTTTGCAAGCAGGAGGTCCGGGGTTCGAATCCCCGTCGCTCCACCAAACCAGAACGCGGAACCTCACCCCTGAGGTTCCGCGTTTTCCATGCTCCAGGTGCAGATGGCGAGGCCCCCACCGGTGCAGGCGAAACCGGACTCTGCCTACGTCATAACCGCGCCACCATCGATGTTGAGCCCCTGACCGTTGATACCGCGGGCGGCATCACTGGCGAGCATAACGGCAACGGCGGCAACCTCTTCGGGGGCGATCAGGCGACCCTGGGGATTCATGCTGGTCAGGGTTGCCCGGGCCTCATCGCTGCTCCGCCCCGTACGCTGCACAATGTTGGCTACGGCGCTATCGACCATCGGGGTGTCCACGTAGCCGGGGCAGATTGCATTAACAGTGATCCCACTCGAACTCAGCTCGTTGGCGAGGGCGCGGGTTAGGCCGAGGACACCATGCTTCGATGCACTGTAGGCGAGCATGTAGCGAGGACCAATGCGGCTAGCGATTGAGGCGATCATGATCACGCGACCCCAGCCCTGCTCGATCATCTGGGGTACAATCGCCCGGGTGGTGCGAAACACTGCGGTCAGGTTTACGGCGATCATGCGATCCCAGAGCTCATCGGGGTGGCCAATGAGGCGGTGGCTACCCGCAATGCCCGCATTATTCACCAGTATCGAAACCCCTCCAGTCCGTTCACGGGCTTGATGCGCCAAAGCCTCAACCTGCGTGCTGTCGGTTACATCACAGGGTATGCTGTGCGCCTTGGCACCCAGGGCGGTTACCTTAGCGGCAACCTCCTCTAGGGCTACCACGTTGCGGGCTGCTAACACCAGTTCGGCGCCCTGTGCGGCGTACGCGAGGGCGATGGCACGGCCCACCCCTTGGCTTGCACCCGTGATGAGGGCGACCCTGCCGGCAAGGGGGGCTGGTACAGACGAACTACTCATGGGTTGCTCCACTTTTCCCAAAGGTCATGCAAGCGGCATGCCACGTTCAGCCAGTTCGCGCAGCAAGGTCGGCGGCGCAAAGCGTGGTCCGTAGCTGGAGGCCAGGGCTTCGGCACGCTGGACGAAGGCTCTGCTGCCCACATGGTTAACGAACTGGGCGCTGCCGCCGGTCCAGCCGGGGAAACCGATCCCGTAGATTGAGCCAATATTGGCATCACGCGGACTCTCCAGCACACGCTCCTCCAGACAACGCAGGGTTTCGATCGCCTGGATGTAGAGCAGCCGCTCCTTGAGTTCGCTCACGTCCATCGGCTCAGTGGGGATGGATGCACTACCAAAGGCACTCAGACCCGCCCAGAGCTGCTTCTTGCCACTGGCCGGGTAGTCGTAGAAGCCGGCACCAGTGGCCCTGCCAGAACGACCAAACTCTTCGACCATACGGCGCATGACCAGCGTTCCTGGGTGGAGCTCATAACGCTGACCGCTAGCCTCAGCGGCGGCACGGGCCTCGGCATCAATGGCCAGGGCCAGCGTGAGGCTCACCTCGTCGAGGAGGGCAAGGGGAGCGGTGGGGAAGCCGGCCTGCAGTGCGGCTTGCTCGATTGCTGCGGGGGGAACGCCTTCACTGAGCATGCCGGCTGCTTCATTCAGGAAGGTGCGGATCACCCGCGATGTGAAGAAGCCCCGTGAGTCGTTCACCAGAATCGGAATTTTGCCAATCTGCTGGACATAGTCATAAGCATGAGCCAGAGTTTCGGCGCTGGTGGCGTGACCGCGCACAATCTCAACCAGCTGCATCCGGTCGACTGGCGAGAAGAAGTGCAAGCCCACAAAGCGTTCTGGGTAGGCTGAAGCTACCGCTAGCCCGCTGATGGGCAGGGTCGAGGTATTGGACGCAAACACCCCACCGGGGAGGAGGAGCGGTTCGCTTTCACGAATCACCTGCTGTTTGAGATCACTCCGCTCGAAGACCGCCTCGATGATCAGGTCACAGCCGGCGAGATCGAGCGGATCGTCCGTGGGATGGATGCGGGCGAGGAGTTGGTCGCGCTGGGTGGCGCTAATCTGACCATGCTCCAGCCGTTTGGCCGTGATCCGGGCGCTATGGGCCTTTCCCGCTTCAGCCTGCTCCAGGCTGAGATCTTTGAGCACGACAGGAATACCGCGGGCGGCATTCGCATAGGCGATGCCACTGCCCATCATCCCAGCACCAATGACGCCAACGCGGGTGAACTGGCGGCGCGGCACATCGGGTGGGCGCGAGGCCCCAGACTTGATCTCGTTCTGCTGGATGAAGAAGGTGCCGATCATGTTCTTCGCCACCTGGCCACAGGCCAACCCAGCGAAGTAGCGACTCTCGATGCGGCTAGCTGAAGCAAAATCGACCTGGGCGCCCTCAACGGCGGCCTGGAGGATGGCACGCGGGGCGGGGTAGACGCCACGGCTCTTCTCGATCAGCACGGCAGATGCAGCAGCAACAATTGGGGCCAGGCGTGGGCTTGTTGGCAGTCCACCCGGTATCTGGTACCCCTTCTGATCCCAGGGTTGGGATGGCTGTGGATTCGCAACGATCCAGTCACGCGCCCGTGCCAGCAACGCCTCAGGGGTGTCGACGAGTTCGAGCAGGCCGCGCTGGGCCGCTTCGGCCGGACGCATCAGCTTGCCCTCCATGAGGAAGGGCATCGCCTCTTGGAGACC
>CAIWUD010000138.1 GCA_903915775.1 uncultured Chloroflexota bacterium
CGCCCGCATACGCATCAACGTAAGGATCGCAACGGTGGGTTTCGCAATAGTTGCTAGGTATTTGGCTCCTTCTTGACAGACGACCATGAGCAGTGTACAGTGTTTCTATCTGGACAGACTAGATAGGAACTCGTGATGGGTAGAATATGGCAACTCCAAGAAGCCAAGAATAAGTTCAGCGAAGTCGTTGATGAGGCCATGCAGCATGGCCCCCAAATCATCACCAAACGCGGCGTCGAAACGGTGATTGTGCTGTCCTATGCCGAATATCGGAAACTCCTACTCCATCAGCAGCCCCTGTCCGCCTTTTTTCGTGAGTCGCCCTTGGCCGAGGTGGCCGATACCCTCGATCTCACCCGTGACACGAGTGCAGGACGTGGGGATCTCACGTTATGAACTACATCCTCGACACCAATGTAATCTCCGAATTAATTGCCCGCCACCCCAATGAACAAGTCGTCGCGTGGGTGGATGCCCAAGAGCCAACGACGGTCTATCTCACCGTCATTACCATTGGGGAGCTCCAAAAGGGGATCACCAAACTCCCGCCGTCACCGCGCAAAGAGCGCCTCCAAGCCTGGGTGCGTGATGACTTACTGGTGCGCTTTGATGGGCAACTCCTACCGCTTACCACCGAGGTGATGTTCCGCTGGGGAGAACTGACCGCCACCTTAGAACAGGGAGGCACCCCGATGCCCGCCATCGATTCCCTGATTGCTGCAATAGCCCTCCAGGGCAACTTTACCTTGGCAACCCGCAATGAGGCGGACTTTGCCCATACGAGTGTCACCGTGATCAATCCGTGGAAGTGACTGACCCTAAGCCTCAAGGGCTTGGGCTTCCTGGAGCGACCCCCAGGCTGTGCAGCCCCACAGCCGACATGTTCATGCCTGAACCATCGCTACGCCAGAAATCTGGAATACGGATCCCGAGGGTTACTTCGCCAGTCCGCAGGTCACGGAGCCGCTGCTAGCCGCTGGGGTTCAGATCAGGATGGAGGGGCGCCTACGACCCTATCTTCACGAGCGCCTTTGGCGCAGCGTGAAGTATGGGGAGATGTATCGCGCTGACTATGGCAGCCTGCGTGAGGCGCGGCAGGGGATCGGATGCTATCTCCTTTGCTTACGTTGATACGTACGAGAACTGCGCTCGCCACACCGCCCGCACGCTCGGTTAGGGGATTTTGTGGAGGGCTGCGCCCTCTATACCTCCCGTAAGGAGGCAGTTCTATGGGTGCGTTTTTTCTGGGCTGTGCCGTCTGGGCCTACCAGGGCTGGGTTGGCGATCTCTTCCCTGAGGGGAGCAGGAGTGGTGACTTTCTGCGCCTCTACAGTCGCCGCCTGACCACAGTGGAGGGCAATACGACCTTCTACGCGACGCCGCGTGAGGAGGTGGTGCTGCGCTGGGCCGATGAGACACCGACGAGTTTCCGTTTCTGCTTTAAGCTGCCCCGTGAGGTGAGCCATGCTGGCTTGCTGAGCCGCCAGATTGGGGCAACCCAGGCGTTTCTCACACGGATGGCTCCCCTGGGGCAGCGCTTGGGGCCCTTCTTCCTCCAACTACCACCAGGCTACAGCCCGGCCCAGCTTGGCGACCTGGGGCACTGGCTGGCTGCCTGGCCCTCGGATCAACGCATCGCAGTCGAGGTGCGCCATCCCGACTGGTACGCACCCTCTGGTGAAGCGGCCCTCATGGAGTTGCTTGAGCGGTACGCCGCCGGACGGGTGGTCATGGATGTGCGGCCAATCCGGCAACCGGGTGAACCGGATGTGGAGGAACTCGTTGGCGCCCGTAACCGCAAACCTGATGTGCCACTCCATCCACTACACAGCGGCGACTTCGCCTTCGTACGCTACATCGGCCACCCCGACCGAGAGCAGAACGAGCCCTGGCTCGATGAGTGGGCCACGCGACTGAGTGAGTGGCTTGCTGCAGGCCTCATGGTCTACTGCTTCATGCACTGCCCCGATGAGTCGCGCTCGCCGAGCCTCTGCCGAGCCATCCAGCAGCGCCTAGAGGCACGAGGAGTGGTGCCACCGCTCCCCTGGGACGCCGCCTCACCCCCGGCGCAACTTGGCCTGCTCTTCTGAGCGGTAGCCCAGCAGCCGCATACCGTTGAGGGTGACGAGGAGCGAGGTGCCGGTATCGGCCAGTACCGCCATCCACATGCTGCTCTGTCCGAGGAGGGCCAGCACCAGAAAGATGAGCTTGATCAGGATGCTCAGGGCGATGTTGACCCTGACACACTCCATGGCCGCACGGCTGAGTCCGATGACAAACGGGATGCGGCGCAGATCATCGCTCATCAGGGTGACATCGGCGGTCTCCATAGCCTGGCTGGTACCGCCAATCGCGATACCGACGTTCGCCGCGGCGAGGGCAGGGGTATCGTTGATCCCATCGCCGACCATGGCGACGGAGCCGTACGTTCGCTGGAGCGACTCTACCGCGGCAACTTTCTGAGCCGGGAGCAGTTCAGCCTGCAACTCAGTAACACCAACCTCGCTGGCCAGACGCTCGGCAGTAGAGCGCTGGTCGCCAGTGAGCATCACAAGCGCTTGCAAGCCCTGGGCGCGCAGTTGCGCCACTGCCTCGCGGCTGGTAGGGCGCAGCGTGTCGGCGAGGGTGATGGTGCCACAATATTCCCCCCCTACGCTGACCATCACCGGTGTGTACCCCCCCGCCGCATCGGCGTGTGCCGCCTCACAGTGGGCGGCATCATGGCTAATGACGCTATCAAAGTGGCGGTGGCTGCCCACCAGCACATCGCGCCCTCCAACCTGCCCGCTCACTCCACGACCGACCAGGGCCGTCACTGCCTCGGCTCTGGGCAACTGGGCATCGAGGCCACGGGCCGTTGAAGCCATGGTGATAGCGTGAGCCAGCGGGTGTTCGGAGCGCCGCTCCACAGCCCCAGCCAGAGCCAGGAGCTCATCACAGGCGGCACAGTGGCCGAGTGCTGTGGCAGTGGGAGCGGGACACGCAGTTGCGCGGAGGGCGACCACAGCCGGACGCCCGCTGGTGAGGGTGCCGGTCTTGTCGAACGCTATCGCCCGCAGTTTGCTCAACTGCTCTAGAAAGACCCCCCCCTTAATCAGGACACCGCTGCGGGCCGCTGCGCTCATCGCACTAACCAGCGTGACCGGGGTGCTGATCACCAGGGCGCAGGGGCAGGCCACCACCAGCAGCGCTAGGCCACGGTAGAGCCAGCCAGCACTCTCCGTTGCGCCATGCCAGAAGGGCTGGTTGAAGAAGAGTGGTGGTACCAGGGCAACAAGGAGCGCTAGCAGAATGACTGCGGGTGTATAGCTACGCGCAAAACGATCGATGAAGCGCTGCACAGGGGCCCGCCGCTCCTGTGCCTCTTCGACCAGGCGAATCATCCGTGCAATGGTGGTATCCTCGGCAAGATGGGTTACCGTCACCTCGAGGCTACCTTCACCATTGATGCTACCGGCAAATAGTTCGGCTCCGGGCTCCTTCTCGATCAATCGGCTCTCGCCGGTAATAGGGGCTTGATTCACCGCCGAGTAGCCAGCGTGCAGGATGCCATCGATCGGGATGCGCTCGCCTGGGCGCACCAAGATGCGGTCACCGATCCGTAGTGCACTGACGGCCACCTCCTGCTCACCAGCCGCTGGATCGAGGCGGATAGCCATGGGCGGTACGACCTCGATCAGGCTTTTGATCGCATGGCGAGCCCGTGTGGCGGTATAGCCCTCGAGGGCTTCACC
>CAIWUD010000139.1 GCA_903915775.1 uncultured Chloroflexota bacterium
CCCGTCACGTTGGAGATGAGACTCAGCTTCGGCTGGTGGTAGGTAATCCCCTCCGCTACCGCACGGAAGTCTGCGAGCATCGGCTCCATCAGCGGCGAGTGGAAGGCGTGCGACACCGTGAGGCGCTGCGTGCGTACCCCCTCGGCGGCGAAGCGCTCAGCGATCGCTAGCACATCCTCGGTGCGCCCCGCGATCACGATGCTCGTTGGACCGTTGATGGCCGCGATGGCGACCTGAGGGTAGCCTGTGATCACCGCCTGCACCTGCGTCTCGGTTGCTGCAATCGCCACCATCGCCCCGTCCTGCGGTAAGGCCCCCATCAGCCGCCCACGGGCCGCCACCAGCTTCAGCCCATCCTCCAGGCTGAAGACCCCCGCGATGCACGCCGCCACCAACTCACCCACACTGTGGCCAATCACCACCTCCGGCTGCACGCCCCAGCTCATCCAGAGCGTCGCCAGAGCGTACTCCAGCGCGAAGAGGGCCGGTTGCGTGTATTCGGTGCGGTCGATCGCGCCCGGGTCGTTCAGCACCTCCACGAGCGGGCGATCCATCTGGCCCACCAGCAGCTCGGCACAGCGGTCGATCGTTGCACGGAACGTGGGCTGCGTCGCGTACAACTCCTGCCCCATCCCCACATACTGCGACCCCTGCCCCGTAAACAGGAACGCGACCCGGGGAGGAGTGAGCAGGGAGGTGGCCCGCTCCTCCCCCCAGCGGGGGGAGGCCGAGAGGGGGGACAGGGCCGCCAACTGCTCCCGCAGCTCCGCCACACTTCCCGCGACCACACTCAGCCGATGGGCAAAGTGACTCCGCCCTACGTGTGTCGTGTAGCTCACGTCACCCAGATCGGCGTCCGGGTGCGCATCGAGCCACGTCACGTAGCGCTGCACGGAGGCCGCCAGCGCTCGCTCATCCTTTGCCGAGAGCGTCAGCAGGTGGCGTGGCCGCTCGATGGCGTTCACCACCTCCGCCCCCACCGGTGCCTCCTCTAGCATCACGAACGCATTTGTCCCCCCGATCCCCAGCGAATTCACCGCTGCACGTCGTGGCGTGCTACTCTCCCACTCCTGTAGCTCGCGGTTGACGTAGAAGGGGCCTTGCGCGAAGTCGATGCGCGGGTTTGGCTGCGTGAAGTGCAGCGTTGGGTAGATCCGCCGCTCCTGCAGCGTGAGCACCGCCTTGATCAGCCCTGCTATCCCCGCCGCCGCGTCCAGATGCCCGATGTTGCTCTTCACTGAACCCAGCGCGCAGAAGTTCGTCCGCGTCGTCGCGAACGCCCGCCGCAGCGCATAGGTCTCGATCATATCCCCCAGGTGGGTCGCCGTCCCATGCGCCTCCACGAAGCCCAGGCTCTCCGCTGCCACCCCAGCCTGGCGGAATGCCCGCTCCATCACCGCCCGCTGCCCCTCATGGTTCGTCGCCCAGTAGCTCATCTTCGCGCTACCGTCGTTCCCCAACGCCGAGCCCCGTATCACCGCCGCGATCCGGTCACCATCCGCTAGCGCCTGCCGCAGCGGCTTCAGCAGCACCATCCCCACGCCACTCCCGAAGATCGTTCCCTCCGCCCGTGCATCGAAGGCCCGACAGTGCCCATCAGGTGAGAGGATCTCCCCCGGCATGTAGCGGTAGCCCCGCTGGTGCGGGACACGCACTGTCACCCCGCCCGCCAGTGCCATCGCACACTCCCCGTCCAGCAGGCTCTGACAGGCGAGGTGTACCGCCACCAACGAGGTTGAGCAGGCCGTTTGCACGGTGATCGCCGGCCCGCCCAGGTTCAGCTTGTAGGCGACCCGCGTGCAGAGGTGATCCTTGTCGTTGCCGATGTGGCCACGGCTGGCGATGGGGCCAAGCAGCGCCGTTGCCACGTGCTCCTCCGAGAGCAGATAGGAGCCCATCAGGCTCCCGGCACCGCCGAAGACCCCGACCGAGCGCCGCCCCGCCTGGGCGGGGTCAGCCCCATAGCCCGCGTCCTCCAAGGCCTCCCACGCACACTCCAGGAAGAGGCGTTGCTGCGGGTCCATCAGTTCGGCATCACGCCCAGCATAATGGAAGAACCCAGCATCGAACTGATCGACCCCATCGAGCAGCGGGGCCGCTTTGACGTAGTGAGGGTCGGCGAGGAGCTCGGCTGGCACCCCTGCCTGGCGCAACTCCTCATCGGAGAAGCGGTGGATCGACTCGATACCCTGGGCGAGGTTCTGCCGGAATGCGGTGACGGAGGAAGCACCGGGGAAGCGACAGGCCATCCCAATGATGGCGATGGCACGCGGATGCTGGAGCAACTCCGGCTCGGGCTGGTCGTGAGGCTGGGAAGATCTCATTGGGCAACCTGTAGCATGATGACAAGCGCGATGTTCTTTCATCCATCCACGGTACGGACAGGTGAGCACGAGTACCGGTTTACCCGTCTCCTGGAAGCGCAGGCGTCTCGTCCGCGTACAAAAGCCTGATGCCACGTGGGCGGCCTACCGCACGCTCGAAGCCTCACCCTCACCGATCACTACCACAATACGGTCTACTCTATCGAGTGGACATTCCCATTCTACCAGCCGATCGTGAGCCGATCGTGAGCCGATCGTGACCTGGTCACGGATGTCCACCGTTCGTGTCACCCTTGTTGAGGAGTTGCTCACGGGTACCCCGTCGTACGCCCTGCCTCCTCACGGCCGCCCCCACGACCCATCGCTCGCCCATCGATCCGGCGCACGAGCAACCCCGCGATCGCCGCAGGCGCCCAGTCGCCGATCTGCCCAGTCACCCCGGCTGCACCACGCCCTTCCACCAACTGGTACTGCAGCAGGGCAAGCGATAGGAGGAAGAGGAACGCCTGATTCTCCCGTTGGCTGATCCGCTCCGGCGCGGTGCGGCGCAGTTTCTGCACGAACGGGATAGCCACCGTATCGTCGATCAACTCCAGGCGCTGCAGTTCCCGCGCCGAGAGCAGCAACTCCAGGTAGTCTGGGGCTTCCGCTCCCAGGAATGGTGCGGCATCCGGCGCACGGTAGGGCTGTTTCGCCCGCTCCAGAATCGCCGTCGGCAGCATCCCCGCAAACGCCTCCTTCAAGATCCGCTTCTCCTGCCCGTGCGGGCTGAGCTTCCACGCCGTTGGCATCGACCATGCCCAACGCACCACCTGGGGATCCAGGAAGGGCATGCGCGTCTCCACCCCGTGGGCGAAGCTCATCCGATCCCCCTGGCTCGAGAGCAGGTAGCCCCCCAGGAGTGTGGTGAACTCCAGCCACTGGGCCCGCTGCAGCGGCGTGTGTCCCGCCACCTCGTCGGCACGGCTGGCCAGCAACTGCTGCAGGGCGGCCAGCCCATCCCCGTACTCGCCGCGCAGCAGCCGCAGCCCGAAGCGCGACGTCTGGAAGCGTACTTCGTGCGAAAAGAGCCCCGCCGTCCGCTCCTGTGCAAACTGCTCGAAGACCCCCGCCAGCGTCGCAGCGTGCTGCTGGAACTGGCTCAGGTAGGGGTAGAGTTGCCGGATGCGCCCCTGCTTCTCCTCCGGCGTACGGAGCTGTGCCCACTCCTGGCGCACCAGCGTCTCCTTGAAGAGGTCGTAACCCAGGAAGGTCTCATCCGCCCCCTCCCCCGTCAAGACTACCGTGATGCCCGCTGCCCGCACGCGCTGCGCGAGCAGGTACATCGGCACCAATGCGCTTCGGAAGACCGGCACCTCGGCGTGCCAGAGGGCCTGCGGAAACGCCTCGACCAGTGCTCGGTGCGTCAACTGCAGCGTGGTGTGGTGCGTCCCGAGGTAGCCGCTCACCAGTTGCTGTTCGTGCGACTCATCGAACTGCGGCTCGCTGAAGCTGATGGAGAAGCTGCGCACGGGCTGGGTTGCGTGTTGCACCGCGAGCAGCGTGGTGATAGCCGAATCTAACCCCCCACTGAGGTAGGTCCCTACGGCGACATCACTACGCAGCCGCAGGCGTACGCTCTCGTGCAACCGAGCCCGAGTCTCCTCTGCGGCCCCTGCCAAGCTGCTCGGCATGTGGGCGAGGATCGCTGGGTCTGCCTGAATATCTAGGCGCTCGTAGAAGACTGGCTCGGGCGTGGGCACCTGGCGACGGAGGTAGAGGAACGCACCAGCCGGCAGTTGGGCAATGCCCTCGTAGCCGCTCTGGTGCGGCAACGGTGTCCAGAGGGCGAAGATGGAGGCGATCTGCGCCGGGTCGAAGCGCAGCGTGACCCCGCCGTGGGCGAGGAAGCACTTCAGCTCCGAAGCAAAGAGCCACTCGTCCCCCACGCGAGTGTAGAAGAGTGGACGCTTGCCGTAACGGTCCCGCACGAGCAGCAGGCACGCCTCGTCCCGGTCGTAGATCGCACAGGCAAAGCCGCCGTTGAAGCGGGGGAAGGCAGCACTCCCCCAGACCACGTAGGCAGCAAGAACCACCTCCGTGTCGCTCTGGGTGCGGAACGGGTAGCCGTGCTGGACCAGTTCGTGGCGTAGCTCCAGGTAGTTGTAGACCTCGCCGTTGTAGACGATCAAGTAGCGTCCACTCGCATCCGCGAGTGGTTGCTGCCCATGCTGCAGGTCGAGGATACGCAGCCGTGCCGCCCCCAGAGCCACCTGTGTGTCGAAGAAGTAGCCCATCTCGTCAGGGCCGCGGTGCCGGATCATCCCCAGCATGCGGCTGACCGTCACCGGGAAGGTGTCGGCGGGTCGTGGTGCGTGGAAGAAGCCGGTGATACCGCACATGGTGGATCTCCGATGCTGCTAGGGGCAGAAGGCCTCATGGTGAACGCTACGGTCGATGAAGAAGCCAAACTTCGTCAGCACCCTGCCGTAGCCCAGCTCCACAAACGTCCGGCACCCCAGCCCGATGAGCGTCGTCATCCCCTGGTGCCAGCGCACCGGTGCACGGATCTGCCGCACCAGTTGCTGTCGGAACGCAGGGAGCTCGAGCGGCAGCAGGTCGCCGGTCACATTATCGACCACCGGTAGCTGCGGCAAGCGCTGCACCAGCGGCTCCAGGTAGGCAGCAAAGCCCGCCTCAGCACCCGCCAGCAAGGGGCTGTGCCACGGGCCTGCTACGGGGAGTACGAGTAGTCGACGCGGCCCCAGGGCCCGTAGCCGCGCCAACGTCGGCTCCAGCGCATCCGCAGCTACCGCGAGCGAGTATTGCCCCAGGCAGTTGTAGGTGCTGATGCTCACCTGGTAGCCCTCCGCCTGCAGCTGCTGCACCGCAGTGGCCACCACCCCTTCCGCCAACCCGATGACGCTCACCATCCCCCCCGGATGGCGCGCGGTACAGGCGTCCATCAGCGCTGCCCGCTGCGCAACGAGTGCGACCAAGGGGGCGAACTCCACCACCCCCGCCGCGTAGAGCGCCGTCCACTGCCCCACGCTGTAGCCCGCCAGCCACTGCGGCGGCCCATGCTGCGCACACCACTGGTCGTACGCTAGGCTGCTCACCAGCACCGTCAGCAGCGAGCTTACCGCATTCCGATTGAGGAACACCTCCCCCTGCTCCTCCAGCGCCTGCGCTACATCGACCCCAAGGGCCGCGCAGACCAGGGCGTAGCGTTCGGGAAAGGCGGGTAACGAGCGAACAGCTGCCAACATCGTGAGCGCATGGGCCCCCTGGCCGGGGAAGAGCGCTGCGTAGGGACGATCGTGCATCATGGTGGAGTGCGCTTCCATTCAGTCGGATGCCGCTGTGCCGTCAGGCCGAAGACCAATCTGCGCCAACTGCGGGGTCAGGGTGGCCAAATCCGGGATGTGCTGCACCCGGTCCAACGCCTCCGCCCGGTCCATCAGCCCCGCGCGAACCTGCTCGGCAAGCTCCAGCACGTAGGGGTGAAAGCCGTGCTGCCGGTAGTGGAGCGCAATACCCACGTCGTTGAGCCGGCAGTTACTCGAGTGGCGCCCCGTATCCTGGCTCGGCTGCCACCCCAACGCCTGGATCGTCGTGAGGATCTCCTCCTCCCGCAACGCCACCGTCAACATCGGATTGATCACCGTCACGTGGCCGTTCGGCTGCTGCTGGAGCAGACTCTGGCGGATGAAGAAGAAGTGACCAGCCGCCGGCCCGAAGAGCTGCGTATAGCGCTCCTGCTGTGGTGCCCGCATGCGCTCCTGCTGGATCAGGTTGAGGTCGAGCACTGCCATATCCTTGGGTACCTGCCCACCGATGTAGCCCCCCGCAATCAGGGGA
>CAIWUD010000140.1 GCA_903915775.1 uncultured Chloroflexota bacterium
GGTGGTACGCCCGTAGACGCACCGTCAACTGCAGTGGCCGCTGATACCTCGGCGATGCCTGCCCCTCCTCATGCGCCTACAGCGGCAACCTGGCGTCTTGAAGGCGTGACTGCCCGTGAGGGGAGTGTCCAACTCCAAAACCTGACGCTAGAACTGCCCCCAGGGCGGATCATCGGCCTGGCTGGGCTTGATGGCAGTGGTCAGCAGATCCTACTCCGTCTGCTTGCCGGACGCATGCGCCCGGAGATGGGGCGAGTGCTGGTCGCAGGCACGGATCTCACCGCTGCTTCAGCCATCGCTTACCGCGAAGCAGGTATTGAGTATCTGCCCGCCGATCGCATGCTGGATGGTATTGTGGGTGCGATGAACCTGACCGACCACTTCGCCCTACTCCAGCGAGGTACTGCTCTTGTCGACTGGGCGGCTGCCGAAGCTCAGGCACGGGCGGCAATCGCCGGCTATGCGATCAAGGCCACCCCCCAGACACCACTGCTGAGCCTCTCCGGCGGTAACCAGCAGCGGGCCATGCTCGCCCTAGTGCCACCAGATTGTCGCGGCCTGGCATGCGAGCAGCCCACCCGTGGTCTGGATGTCGCCTCAGCACGAGCGATCTGGGCACGGCTGCTCGATCGCCGTACCGCCGGTTGTACCATCGTCTTCGCCTCACCCGATCTTGACGAACTGATGACCTATAGCGATGAGCTGTTGGTCTTCTTTGCTGGACGCGTCTCACCACCCCTGCCGCGCGCCGAGCTGAGCAGTGCACGCCTCGCTGAGCTGATCGGTGGGGTAGGGTTCGCAAACCTGACGCAGAGCAACTGAGCAGACGACGACGAAGGGCATAGCCCCTTCCGAGGCACCTATTCACACCTCTCCTGGAGCGAGGGCGTGGCGCCTCGTACGGGCACCCCCCCGTGGTTGCCCTACCGTTGTGAACAGGTACCTTCCAAGAGCCACCCATCCCCTCCAATCTGGCCTACGAAGCTTGGAGCGCCATGCAACAGCCCGAGATCAGCCCACCACCCGGCGTTGCCCCTACGCGCATCGCCTTCTCCGCTCTGCGCTCAACCCTCCTAGCCCTGCTGGGTGCACTGGCACTCACGACCCTCGTCCTGTTGAGCACAGGGGTCTCACCACTCGAGACCTACCGTATCCTGTTCTTTGGTGCCTTTACCACCCCCGGGCGCTTCAGCGATATGCTGATGTTAACTACACCACTCGTCCTCTGCGCTAGCGGTCTGACCCTCACCTTTGCTGCCGGTCTCTACAATCTGGGCGTCGAGGGCCAGGTCGTGTTGGGTGCAGTTGCCGCGATGATCCCGCTGCGCCTGCTGCCCGATCTACCCCCACCACTCCTCTGGACACTCAGTCTGGGCGCTGCTGCTCTGGGTGGCGCACTCTGGGCGCTCCTCGCTGCCGCCCTACGCCTTGGTGCGCGGGTCAATGAGATCTTTGCTGGCCTGGGGCTCAACTTCCTCGCCAGTGGGTTGGCCCTCTTCCTGATCCTCGGACCGTGGCGGCGTGAAGGGACTGCTGCAGCATCGGGCACCGCTCCCCTCCCACGTGAACTCTGGCTGCCGACGATCGACAACCTACGCCTCGCCCCCCTCGCCCCCATGCTCGCCCTGCTCGCTCTAGCCCTGGTCTGGTGGCTCCTGAGCAGTACGCGCTGGGGTCTGGAGCTGCGTGCAGTTGGGCTTAGTCCTGCTGCCGCCGATAGGCTAGGGGTTGCAGCACCTCGTCGTATCAGCGAGGCCCTGGCGAGCTGCGGTGCCCTCGCCGGCGTCGCCGGTGGGCTGCAGGTGATTGGAGTCTTCCACCAGCTCATCCCCAACATCTCCAGTGGGGTTGGTCTCCTCGGGTTACTGGTCGTCCTCCTGGTGCTGGCCCGACCGATCTGGGTATTGCCAATTAGTCTCGCCTTCGCAAGTTTTACGGTAGGGAGCGTCCAACTACCCCTCACACTGGGGGTGGATAGTAGTATTGCTGGAGTATTGCAGGGTGCGCTCGTCCTCTCGGCGTTACTCGCCCGTGGACTCAGGTGAGGTGGTACAACCATGGATCAACTGCTGATCGACCTGGCCGCGGTTCTGGCCGCTGCCTCCCCACTGATCTTCGCCACCATGGGTGCACTGATCAGCGAACGTGCCGGTGTAATCAACCTGTCGCTTGATGGCACCATTCTGCTGGGGGCAATGGCTGGCTTTAGTGTCGCCCTAGCCGCGAATAGTGTGCCCCTCGGCTTCCTGACCGCCGCGCTGATCGGAGCGGCAGTCGCCCTCATCCTCTGCCTGCTCAGCCTCAACCTTGGTCAGTCACAGACCGCCGTAGGCTTTGTACTCGCCCTCCTCTGTACGGAGCTCTCCTCGTTCCTTGGTGCGCCAGTGGTACGCGTTCCAGGGCCAGCAGTGGCCTTCGCCCCCATCCCCCTCCTCGCCGACCTCCCCATGCTTGGCCCACTCCTCTTCCGCCACGACCCCTTCATCTACATGAGCTTTCTCCTGGTACCGCTGGTCTGGTGGCTGCTCTTCTCCACCCGTCTCGGCTTACTCCTACGCGCCCTCGGCGAGCGCCCCGCCACCGCGTTCGCCCGCGGTATCCCCGTGCTCCGCATGCGCTACCTGGCCTGTATGGTTGGCGGTGCCCTAGTCGGGATTGCCGGGGCAGCCTACTCGCTCGACCTCAAGCAGGGCTGGTCCTACCGTCACACCTTTGGTGTCGGCTGGATCGCCCTGGCAATCGTCATCTTTGGTGGCTGGCGTCCCTGGCGCATCGCCCTTGGATGCTACCTCTTCGCCGCCCTTGAAATCGTCGCTCTGCGCTCACAGAGTGGGCTACGTGGCATCCCTACCCAGGTATTTCAGGTGGCGCCCTTCGTCTTGATGATTGTGGTGCTCGCCCTGGTCAATCTGCTGGCCAGCCCGACCCTTACCAGGTATATTGCCGCCCTCCCTGAACCCCTACGGCGACCAATCACCAAGTTGGCGACTCAGATCGTCGCTGCCGCGCCCGCAGCCCTCGGTAAACCCTTTGAACGCCCGTAAGGGATAGCAGTGCTCCACGGCAGGTGTGTGGAGGGCAAAGCCCTCCCGTAGCTGTTCACACTTCTCCCGGAGCGAGGGCGTCTCGACAGCGTGGCACCCCTCCGTACGGGCAACCCCCCATGGTTGCCCTGCCGTTGTACGCTCTCCCTCACCCGACTCCGTTGATCGTGTAGCTGTAGCTGATCGCTACCGTTGCACGCAACATCGCCCAGACGGGACAGTAGCGATCGCGTGAGAGCTCAATCGCACGCACACAGGCCTCCGGCGTAATGTTCGTCCCGGTGAACTGGTACTCAAGCTGAATCGCCGTGTATGGCTTGGGATACTCCTCCCCCCGTGTCCCCCGTGCGATCACCGTAAGCCCTTTGAGTTCCTGGCGCTTCTTACGCATGATCGAGGCCACATCCATGCCCGAGCAACCCGCTAAGCTCATGAGCACAAGGGCCATCGGTGAAGGCCCAGCACCACCACCCTCAGCGGGGCTGTCAAGATCAACCTGCAGACCTGCCTCGTTCCTACCGATAAAGTGCATACCCTCTGCGAGATCTACCGCAACACGTATCTCTTCGGCCATCATACTCCTCCTCTTTCTCCAAGGGATGGTGCGATTTCGGCTACGCTGATGGTGCTGTCTGGCGCTGCCAGGGTGGAGGTTTTGTGGAGGGCAAAGCCCGCCACGCCTTCCGTTGGACGGGCTGGCACCATCAAGATCAGGTCGATGCACCACCCACGCCAACCAACGAGCGGTAGAGATCGGCCGTTTTGTGGGCAATGGCATCCCAACTAAACTGCTGCTCGACACGCCGACGTCCGGCCTGGCCCATACGGGTGCGCAACGCCCGATCACGAGCCACCCGGTTGATCGCCCTGGCCAGTTCTGCTGAGAAGGCGGCGGGATCGCTCGGGTTAAAGCTCCCCTCGGCCAGCACCGGATCGACGAGGAGACCAGTCTCTTCGGGGAGAACCACTTCCTTGATTCCGCCGACCGCCGAGGCAACAACCGCCGTCTCACACGCCATTGCCTCCAGATTGATGATGCCAAACGGCTCATAGACTGAAGGGCAGCAGAAGACCGTGGCGTGCGAGTAGAGCTGGATCACCGAGGGACGGGCAACCATCTCACGGATCCAGATCACGCCGGGGCGGCCCGCACTCACTGCAGCCACGCGCTCTTCCATCTCCCGTCCGATCTCCGGCGTGTCAGGGGCACCCGCACAGAGCACCACCTGCAACGCGGGGTCGATGGCGGGAATGGCATTCACCAGATGGATGATGCCCTTCTGCCGAGTGATCCGGCCGACAAAGAGCACGTAGGGGCGGCTAGGATCGACCCCGTAACGTACGAGTGCGTCGGTGGCATCGACACGGCGATACTCGTCCAGGTCGATCCCGTTGTAGATCACCTGAACACGTTCGGGGGCGATGTTGAAGAGGCGGAGAATATCGGCACGCGTCTCCTGTGAGACGGCGATGACCGCATCGGCCTGCTCAATCGCCGTACGCTCCATCCAGGCACTGAGATGGTAGGCATTACCGAGCTGTTCCACCTTCCAAGGGCGGAGCGGCTCAAGTGAGTGGATCGTCAATACATAGGGTACTCCCCAGAGCTTGCTTGCCAGCAATCCACCCATATCGGTGTACCATGTGTGGCAGTGGACAATATCGGCAGTTAGGTTGTCCTTAGCCATGAGCAGTGAGCGGGCAAAGGCATCAATTGCGCCGCTGAAGCGGGGGTCGGTGCCCTGCTTCGCCTCCTCCCACGGCGCGTAGCCACGCACACTCAGTGTCGGTTCGGTGATCTGCTGGTTGCCGAAACAGCGTACCTCAACCGGCACAATCTTGGCCAGGGCTCGGCTTAGATACTCAACATGCACCCCGGCGCCGCCGTAGACGTTTGGTGGATACTCATTCGTGAAGAGTGCAACTTTCCGTAGTGTGCCCATGGCGATCCGCTCCTTTGCAGTAGCTCTACCTATTGCAGTATAAGGGATGTGGCTGCACCAGCATGACTGTTTGGGTTGGGTTTTGTATGGAGAGCCAAGCCCTCCATACCTCCCGTAAGAAGGATCAACCCCTGTGAACTATGAACTCTTCGCCCGCGGGGCACTCATTGGGCTCGCCATCGCTGCCCCTGTCGGTCCCATCGGGGTGCTCTGCATTCGCCGTACCCTCGCCGATGGACGCCTCACCGGATTCGTCTCGGGGCTTGGTGCAGCAACAGCCGACCTCTGCTACGGCCTCATCGCGGTTCTTGGCCTGACCGCCCTGGCCGATCTGCTGGTTGGGGTCAGCTTCTGGTCGCGCCTGATCGGTGGCCTCTTCCTCTGCTACCTCGGTGTTCGCACCCTACTCACTCGTCCTGCCGAACAACCAACTGC
Organism: uncultured Chloroflexota bacterium; assembly: GCA_903915775.1. Taxonomy (GTDB): domain Bacteria; phylum Chloroflexota; class Chloroflexia; order Chloroflexales; family Chloroflexaceae; genus Viridilinea. The sequence continues at coordinate 5,423 of CAIWUD010000140.1, forward strand.
GGTGAACGGACGTGGACTCCTCGGTGCGTACCTCTCCACGCTCTTCCTCACCCTCACGAGCCCGGCGACAATTATCGCCTTCACGGCCATCTTTGCCGGACTGGGCGCTGGGAGTGTGGCTGATAGCTACCTAGAGGGTGTACTGCTTGCCAGTGGGGTCTCAGTCGGGTCGGCCCTCTGGTGGCTCTTTTTGAGCAGTACCACCAGCATGCTCCGCTCACGGATCACCCCAGAGTTGCTACGCTGGGTCAACGTGATCGCTGGGCTGATTATTCTCGGTTTTGGCGTTCTGGCCCTTGGCTCACTGGTGGCGGGCTAATCCCACGCTGAAAAACGGCCACGACACTCGCAGCGAGGCGCTGCGAGTCCAGTTCGCTGTTACGCAAGCCACCGATACTCGGCGTGATGCTAAGGGCATTAAAGATGCGCAGAACACTTGCGCAATCGAGGGTTGGATCGATCTCGCCTGCCGCCTGCGCTTCATCTATCGTCTCGATCAGTAGTGCATCAATGTGCAGGAGGAGCGCCCGCGACTGGGGATGGCGCTCAAGGATCGCCAGGATCTCCGGCATCTGGAGCTGCATGGCACTCGTATGCTGCTCA
>CAIWUD010000141.1 GCA_903915775.1 uncultured Chloroflexota bacterium
ACTCTGGGCCACGATCTACCTGCTGACCCTCAGTGATGTCCACACCTACGATGCCCTCTCGTACATTCTGGATGTCGAGCAAAAACCGTGGCGTGAGCTCTTTCACCCCCACCATCTCGCCTACGGACCGCTCGGCGCACTAGCGAATCATAGCGCAGCGCTCCTGGGTTGGCAGGCTGGTGCTGAACGTCCACTTCAGGTGATGAACGCTCTGGCTGGTGCGCTTGGCGTAGCCCTCTTCGCGCTGCTAGTCGTACGCCAGGGAGACGGTCGACGCTTACCAGCAGCGCTCTTGGCTGCACTCCTGCTCGGGTCAAGCTACGCCTACTGGTACTACGCCGTCGAGGTCGAGGTCTACACCATTGCCGCACTGCTACTCATTGTCGCCCTCGGACTAATGGGTGCTATAGCGCGTAACCCGCGCCCAGGCCTAGCCGCTGCTCTGGGGCTCGTTCAGGGCTTGACCCTCCTCTTCCATCAGACCAACCTGCTGCTCAGTCTGCCTGCCCTGGTTGCCCTCTCTGTTGGTTGGCGCAGCCAAGAGCAGCCCACTCTCCGCTCCGGTCTGACCATGAGCGTGGCCTACGGGCTACCTCTGGGCCTGATCGTCGCCGGTGCCTACCTCGGGATCGGTCTGGGCCTGAGCGGCTTGCGCAGTTGGGATGCCTTCTACGCCTGGGTGGCAGGCTACACGACTACCGGCTTCTGGGGTGGGCCGATTGGCCTCTCCAGACTGCCCCTCCTTGGCCAGGGGCTCACCGATACCTTGGCTCAACCTGCCGGTGCCATTGTTGGCCCGATCCTCCTAGGGCTACTCCTGGCTGGCTGGCGTCAATTGCGCACCGCCCCACGTGGCATGGTGGCGATCTGCCTGAGCTGGATCTTCATCTATGGGCTCTTCTTCTTCTGGTGGGAGCCGGACAATGTCGAGTTCTGGATCGCCAGTCTGCCCCCCTTCTACCTGCTGCTCATCACTGCAGTCTGGCCAAGCTCAGCGTCGCACCCCAACCTGCGTAGCAACTGGATGCCCCTGCTCGCCCTCGTCTGTGGGCTCTGGATGTTCGGGGGTAACCTGATCACGATCACCCTACGGGGTGATGCGCAGCGTGATCTCCAGCGCCTGATCGCTCAGGCACTGGCCGATGCAAGTAGACCGGGCGACCTCCTGGTGCTCAGTGATGGTCTACCCGAGCTCTACATGCCCTTCTACGGCGATCGTCCCAACGTCATCTCGCTCAACCAGGCCGCAGCAGTAACGGCTAGTGACTGGTCGGCAGCCTGCGCCCTGATCCAGAGCCGCATCGACGAGAGTCTCGGTGCTGGCTATACGGTGATCATTGCCGCCGAGGCGATACGTCCACTCCCGGCCCCCCCCGGCGAGCCACCAACCCCTGCTGAGCGGCTAGGCCTCACGACCGAACAGGTTGCAGCCTGCTACGAACCCTACGCGGCTGCCCTGCTACCGCTCGAACTCGGGGCAACGATCCCAGCGCACGCACGTATTCCTGCTGCTCAGGAGTTGGCCGATAGCGTGGGGTGGGACTTCACCCGCCTCCTTTGGGGCTGGCGTGCCACCGGTGTGGCGAGTGTCGGCGATGGGCCGGATGGTTGGATCTTCACTCCTGAGGTAGATCCGGCGCTCATCAGCCCACCGCTGCAGATCGTGACCGCAGACGTCAGTGCCATCGAACTCCGCATGGCTACCACTACCGCGGCGCGGGATGCCCAACTCTTCTTCCTCGATGCAGCGGGTCGTGTCGATGAAGCCCGCTCACTACGCTGGACGCTCGAGCCTGGCCCAGAACTGCACACCTACCGCCTGGAGTTGCGTGGTGCACCGGGCTGGCAGGGCCTCGTCACCGCCCTGCGCCTCGATCCGGTGGGCGTGGGTGACGGTGGTCAAGTGCTGGTCGAGTCGATCCGGCTGATCCGTGGCGATGGCGAATGAAGCGGCCTATACGGTGGTGGGACGCGTGGTACAATCGAAAGCATTGAACGTCAGATGGAGGGCACAGCCCTCGACAAAACCGAGCCTCTGGGAGGGGTGGAGGGCTGCGCCCTCCACAAACAGATCCAACCCAGCCCTGGTGCCGCCAGCGTGCCAGGCTGGCGCAGCCGTACGGCGGGAGGGGTGGAGGGCTGCGCCCTCCACAAACAGATCCAACCCAGCCCTGGTGCCGCCAGCGTGCCAGGCTGGCGCAGCCGTACGGCGGGAGGGGTGGAGGGCTGCGCCCTCCACAAACAGA
>CAIWUD010000142.1 GCA_903915775.1 uncultured Chloroflexota bacterium
AGCGCGAAGTCGTTCCGCTCGGGGTGCACCCAGTCGATCAGATGCACCGTCTCGTTCGGCTGGCCAGCAGCCACCTGCACCGGCACTCCGTAGCGCAGTAGCTGGTAGGTGCGCAGATTGGCCTGGTAGAGCGTGATGCCCGTCGAGTCGGCGGCAGTCTCCAGCTTCTGAATCGCTGCGGAGATCTGGGCGGCGGAATAGCCACGCGCTGTGAGGTTGGCGCGCAGGAGTTCGGCCTCGATGCCGCGGTTGGCGTCGCGCTTGCTCCATTCGCCGAGGTAGCGGTAGCCAAGGCTGTCTGCCCGCGTCGGGTCGGTGAAGAGCGCGATGACGCGGTTTTGCGTGGTGCGCTCGGAGCGGGGGTGTTCGGTCATCGAAGTACGTCCCATCGGCCACCTTTCTTCGGCCCCACCCGGCGCAGCCGGCCTTCCTTTTGCAGCCTTCGGGCGGCGCGCTCCACTGCACTGGTGGATAGCCCCAGGGCAGTTGCTACCTCGTGCAGCGTGGCGGTCGGCTGCCGATGCAGGAAGGCCAGGATGCGCTGGGGCGTCTTGACCAGCGTTTCTACGGGCGTTTCTACCAGCGTTTCTACGGGCGTGCCCCGAATGAGCGCGAGGTAGTCGGGCGAGAAGGGAAACTCGATCCAGAGGCCGTTCGCCTCGAAGCGCACCAGCGGAGCGGGCACCTTCGCCTGGCGGCAGGCGTCGAAAATGCGCTCGATGCCCCGGCCCCACGCCTCGATCTCACCGGCGCGGAAGAAGGCGTTGGCAATGTCTGGATTGAAGGGGTGCGAGTAGTGCGGCGCCAGCAGCGAGGCCTGCGTCCAGCCGTCGGGCAGCACAGCCGGGTTGACCAGCACCAGTCGTTCGTCGTAGACCCTGATCTGCACCGGCGCGGGTACCGCGTAATCGCGGTGTACCAAGGCATTCAACAGCGCCTCGCGCAGCGCCTCGCGGGGCACCGGGAAGCGCTCGACGCGCACGATGTCCTCATAGGTCACCGCCGCCTTCAAGTACTTGGTGAAGAGCAGATCCTGCGTCTGCTGCACCTGGAAGAACAGGTCGCCGACGATCTCGTCGTGATAGGCCAAGTCGGATTCCGAACGGAAGAAGCCCAGCTTAACGAAGGCGCCGGTGACGAAGCTGAGCGGGTCCGGATGGAACAGCAACAGGGCGGCACGCTTGAGGTAGCGACCTTCCGTGAGCTTGAGCTTCTCCAGCAGTCTGGCGTTGGACTCTGCCAGAGCAGCGGTGTCGAGTCGACCACTCCGGGACGCGAGGGTACGGAAGCGGGCCAGGGCTGCCGGTGACAGGTCCGCCACGGCGACGCCCGGAACCGGCGAACCATCCCACGTCCGGCCGTAGCGGCGCAGCAGGAAGCGGTCCAGCGCTGCGCCCTTCAGCTCCTGCAGGGTGCTGCCGCTGCGCTGGTAGTAGTGGCCCCGGTAGCTGATCGGGTTCGGGTAGGCCGGCGTCACGATCTCCAGGTAGTCGTGCCCGCGCTCCGTGCGCAGGTTGAGCTCGGCCACCACGCCCAGCAGGTCGCGAATCTTGTTGGGCAGCTCCTCCAGCAGCTTCCGGGCATCGCGTAGGCCAACCACCTCGCCCCGATCGTTGCATCCGATCACCAGCATGCCGCCCTCGCCATTGGCAAAGGCGCACACCCATTTCAGGTGCTCGTCGCGCCAGGACTCCTTCCATTCAAGTTGCTGGTGCTCCTTCATACGAGGCGCGTCCTCCCGGTGAGCAGCTCCTGCATCATCGCCTGCTTGAGGTCGCTCGTCTTGGCGCGGCGGGCCTCCAGCGCCGCCAGCTCGGCGTCCATGTCGGAGAGCACGGCGGCGATGGCGGTTTGTTCGGGGAGGGAGGAAGGCAATTTGATCTCGACTGCCTTCACATCGGTAGAGTTGACAGAATCAAACGTCGATCCCTTTGAATGCTTAGCCCAGGTTGGCTCAAGGAAGATCAGGTAGTGATAGAGGAAGTCATTCGGGTAGCGGATTGCACACACCCCGCGCCCGAGGCATACGTCGAAAGTCGCACGTGAAACCTCCCCAACAGGGGCCCGTACCGACATCAAAATATCCCCAATTCGTCCTCGTTTCGTTACTTGCTTAGTGAAAACGCGCTTGATCGTCTCGCGATTTAAAACATCGGCATTTCCTTGAATCAGAGGCAGTCCTTCACCTTGTCTGTTGTAGTTCGTGGAACTCGGCGATTGTCCCATCACGATTTCAGCAACCTCCCACAACCGCTTCACCTCCCACTCCCCGTGGAAGCCGGGGAGTCGAGTCTGGCCAGTGAGGAGCTGCTGCATGGCCGCCTGTTTGAGGTCGCGCTTCTTGGCGATGAGCCGATCCAGCCCGCTCAGCAGCGCATCCACATCGCTCAACGCTGTGGCGATGGAGCGCTGTTCGTTTTCTCGAGGAAGCGGAACTGGAAGCTCGCCGAGCGAAGTCTTGTTTATCGAAGCTAGGTTTGTTGTCTGCTTCCCAGCGAGCAGGAAGAACTTACGTGCCGTCGAAAATGCTGACCAAATAGCAAGATACTCGGGGAGCACGGAGCGACCGCACCGCACAACAAAAACGTGGTTCTGATGAACACACGGTTGGAACTGCCCTTTCCAGATTGAGCCTCGTCCGAGTTTGTCGCGGTCTCCGCCTTCGTTCATCAATACGTCGCCGGGTAAAACTGAGAACCGCTGGAGGTCACTTCGGGAGACTTCCAGTTGGCTCATATCAGACAAGTCCAGGAATCCATCCTGGACATTCGCGACACGGAGGTAATGAACGACAACTGGGTCGGCGACAGACGAATTTGCGTTTTTTGCTATGCCAGAGCGAATCTGGGCTACATCACGCAGATACTTGACCTCCCACTCCTCCGGAATGACACCCACCTCCGTCAGCTTATATCCGGGCGGGATCAATGGAGAACTGCCAGGCTCTTTCATTGTGCAGCCTCCATTCTCCATTTTCCCTTCTCCATTGCCTGGAGGTGTTCCTCAACCCGCGCCGCGAGTGCCCCCACTTCCTCGACGAGTATGGGCAGCGGCGAGGCATATCGCTCGGCCAGTTGGCGGATGCAGGCGGTTAGTCCAGCGGTTCGCAATCGGTGTTTCATTGGCCACCCTCCAGCTCTGCTTCGATCTTCTCCAGCTGTGCCTTCAGCACCTCCTTGGAGGGGAGATACAGCTGATATTTGGAGGCGAAGATATTGGCGTTGGCAGGGAGCGTCAGCTCCACCAGTGCATCGTTCTTACGACGGCAGAGCACGATGCCGATTGTGGGCAACTCGTCCGGCAGCCTCACATAGCGGTCGAAATAGTTCACATACATCTGCATCTGGCCCAGATCCTGATGGGTCAGCTTGTCGCGCTTGAGGTCGATGAGAACATAGCAGCGCAGCAGGCGGTTATAGAAGACGAGATCCACGAAGAAGTGGTCGTTGTCGAAGGTAAAGCGCTTCTGGCGGGCCTCGAACAGGAAGCCCTTGCCCAGTTCCAGCAGGAACGCCTCCAGCTTGTCGATGATGGCGCGCTCCAGCTCGTCCTCCGTATACAGTGGCTTCTCGTCCAACCCCAAGAACTCCAACACGAGCGGGCTTTTGATCAGGTCAGCGGCTCTTTCGACCACCTGCCCCTCGCTAGAGAGGCGGCGGATTTCCGCCTGATTACGGCTTAGGGCAAGCCGCTCATACAGGGAACTGGCGATCTGTCGCTGCAGCTCCCGCACGCTCCACTGGTTGGCAGCGGCCTCGATCTCGTAGAAGCGACGCTCGTCTTCCCGCTCGATGGTCAGCAGCTCGACGTAGTGTGACCACCCGAGTGTGAGTGTCCCGAATAATTCGGCAGACAGCGTCTGCCAGAACGGCGTCGCGTTATCGGCCAGCGCGGGCAGTGCTGACAGAAATTCGGCAGACAGCGTCTGCCGGATCTCGCGCCGGTGCACGTAGAAGGCGCGGAACTGGCGCAGGGAGCGCACCGAAAAACCCTTTCCCAGAGCGTCCGACAGGCGCTCCAGCAGCGCGGATCCATAGGCAGCGCGATCGGCGCCCTGTTGCTCATACTCGACGATGTACCAGCCCAACAGCCAGTTCCGCGCGGCCAGAGAGGTGTCCGCAACGCGCACCACCCGCGCCTGCACGGCATCATGGGTCTGTCGGCACAGCTCCACCAGCGCAGTAAAGTCGAAGCCGTTGCTCATTGTGCGACCCCCATCTTCTTGAGATGCTCCTCGACGCGTGCCGCGAGTGCCTCCACCTCCTCGATGAGCTGCGGCAGCGGCGTGGCATATCGCTCGGCCAGTTGCCGAATCCGCCCCGTCAGAGTCTGCGAGACACGATCCAGTTCGCCCTGCACGGCGGCGGCGAGGCGGGCCATCCACTTGTCGTCGACGACCAGTGCCTTGATCTCGGCCTCGGTCAGCTTCGGGTACTTCTCGTAGGCCAGCGTATCGAGCGCGGCGTCCAGCGCCTTCACCTCGCGCTTGAGGGCGGCCTCGCCCTCCGACAGCTCCAGCCAGCGCCTCAGCACGTCCGCTTCGTCCCTCGCCTCCCGGTCGCCCTTGATCTCCTTGAGCCGGGCATTGACCTCGGCCCTGGCGATCTTCTCGAGCGCACCCAGCGCGCCCTCCTCACCACCGTGCTCTTCCTCCAGCTCGGTGAGGCTGGCGCTCGCCGCTTCGAGCTCGGCCTGCCTGGTATCGAGCGCCGCCTGCTCCTTGGCAAAGTAGCACGCGACGATCAGTGGCTTGGGCACGAGGTCGCAGGTCCAGCCCTTATCCTTCTGCTTGCCCTTCTTGTCGGTCTCGACCACCCGTGCCGGCTTGGCTACCCAGTCGTCGGCAGCGATGAGGTAGGCGTCGTCCTGCATGGTCTCGGCCCAGTAGTCCATCAGATGCTGGTAGATGTCGTAGGCATCGAGGAGCGGGGCCTGGTGGAAGGCGGCCAGCAGCGCCTCGGAGATGGTCTCGATCAGTGCCTTGGGGTGACCGTCCTTGCCGAAGCCGGTGAGGTGGCGGGTGGCGGCCTTGCGCCAGTCGGCGAAGCGCGTGAGCGACTGCTGCTGGAACGTGGCGAACTCGGCATGTCCGAAGATGGCAGGTTTCACCTCGGAGAGCGCTGGCAGGAGGCGCGCGTACCCCGGACGGTGGCCGGAAGGGTCGAAAGGCTCGAACAGCGCGGCGCGCACCCCGGGCAGCACCTGCCAGTAGGGGGCCAGCGGGGACTCGGGCGCATCGAGGTCGCGCGCGGGGATGCCGCCGCGCAGGTGGCCGTCGATGTCCTGCACGTCTTCGGGCTCGGTCGAGTCGATGTAGCGCGGCAGGTTGAGGTTGAAGTCGTTCTTCGGGTCGGCGATCTCGGCCAGCGGCACCATGCGGGCATAGCGCGGTACATCCACCTGGCGGGTGAAGGTGTCGACGATGCGGTGGAGATCCTGCTCGCGCAGCCGGTTCTTGGAGCCGTCCTTGCGGAAGCCCTTCGAGGCATCGATCAGGAAGACCCCTTTGCGGGCAGTGGCGTTCTCCTTGTCGAGTACGAGGATGCAGGCGGGGATGCCCGTGCCGTAGAAGAGGTTGGCAGGCAGGCCGATGATGCCCTTGAGGTAGCCCGAGCGGACGAGCTGCTGGCGGATGACGCCCTCCGCGCCGCCGCGAAAGAGCACGCCGTGGGG
>CAIWUD010000143.1 GCA_903915775.1 uncultured Chloroflexota bacterium
CGGCGTAGCCGAAAAACGAAACCAACGAATGACGTAGACACACTCTTCAACACACCAGCAGGCGGCGAAGATATCGCCTTCGGGCAGACGCAGCCCAGCCGGCAGGCCGAGTTTGAGTGTGGTGAAGGATTGGCTCAGATTCGCCCCACCCACCATGTTCGCGTCGCCAGAACGCTGGTGGCCCCAGAGTGCCAACTCACCCTCGTTGATCCACGCATCACCATCGATGCGCACGTAGCTCGCCCAGAGGCCAGGTAGATCGGTGCGGCGGTAGACGCAGACGAGCCGACCATCACCCAACCAGATGGGTGTACTTGTCTGGCCGTGCAGACCAGTTGAGCGTGGCGGGCCAAAACTCCGCCCATAGTCGTGCGAAATGGCGTAGTGCACCTCCCGATCGACACCCTGGGCGAGGTCGTGGGTCCAACAGACGGCAAGGAGCCGACCGTCGCCCATATCGACGATCTTCTGCTCCCAGTAGATCAGCTGTTCGGCGTGCCCATCCATGACATTCACATAGTCGGGCCAACTCTGCCCGCGATCGTGGGAGACGAGGGCGATCGCCTTCATCCCGTTGGGGCAGTCGCCATCCCAACCCTTCCAGGTCGACGTTGGCCAGAGCCAGCGTCCGTCGGCGAGGTGAATCACCGGACTGCAGAGCTCGAACGACGGCCCGACCAGTGGTGGCTCGATGATCGCCGGCCCCTGCCAGGAGTGACCGTCGTCGTGTGAGCGAAACAGCAGCAACTCGGTCTCAACAAACCCCTGGGTGAGCGGACTACTCAGCCCCTCATCGGCACGTGAACGGTCGGCGCGCACTCCAAAAGCGATCAGTTCACCATCGGCAGTACGGCTGATACGCATGTTTGCCGAGGTTGGCCGGTCGGTGCGTTCGTTGAAGAGCGTACCGACGAGTTGCCAACTGCGCCCACCATCCTGTGAGCGTGCCAACTCGGTGTGCATATCTGCGGCTTCAAAGCCTGCGGCAACGGCAAACGAGGCGAGCAGTTCACCATCAGCGAGCCGTACCAGGGCGGGGAAGAAGGCCTGGCGGCTGTAGAGGTGTGGCTTGGGATTGCGGTAGATCAGCCCAGTCTCGACCATCATGCCCCTCCTAACTGGTTCAGCCCCTGCCGCACAATATCCACCCCAACGAGTTCGCTCCAGGCCGCCAGGATCCGCTTCGTCACGGGGCCGACATGTCCATCACCCACAGGGAGGCCATTGAAGCGGGTTGCCGGCATAATGCAGTAGGGCGTACTGGTAAAGAAAGCCTCATCGGCGGTGTAGAGATCGTAGGGCTGGATGTTGCACTCACGGGTGGGGATGCCCAACGTTGCCGCGAGCTCCAGCACCGTTGCCCGACTAATCCCCGCGAGGGCACTGCTCGTATAGGGGGTTTTGAGCAGCCCATCGGCGAAGATGAAGAAGTTGCCCCCCTTATTTTCAGCGATGTTGCCATCCAGATCGAGCAGGATCCCCTGCGCCTGGGGATCGACCAGTTTGACCTCGATTTCAGCCAGGGTATAGGCCATACGGCTACGATTCTTGATCCGCGCATCAAGGGCCTGGGGCGGCATCGCCCGGCTCGGCGGGGTCACGGCGTGGCAACCTTCGACGTAGAAGCGCGCCCAGTCGGTGAGGATCATGGGCGAGGTGAAGATGATCACCGTTGCGGGAGAGCGCTGTACCGTAGGATCCGCACCAGCCACCGAGAGACCACGCGAGATATTGTGCACCAGCCAGCAGTCATCCTCGGGGCCAAGGAGATGGCTGTTCGCCTCTAGCACGCGCAGCGAGAGCTCAGTCATCTCGGCGGGGCTCATGCCAGGGTTGATACGGGTAATTTTGAGCGACTTGTAGAGGCGCTCGATATGCTGATCGAGCTTGAAGGGGCGGTGGCCAAAGGTGCGGGTTGATTCGGTCACCGTATCACCCAGCATGACTGCCGAGTCGAAGACCGAGATTTTTGCCTGATCGCGTGGCACCATCGCGCCATTCAGGTAGACCAGATGCTCGGCCGCGCGTGCGTTACTCATAGGGAGGACTCCTTGGAGACTATCCAGACCAACATAACCGGATGGAGGGCTTTACCCTCGCCAATACTTAGTTCAAATCGCGCAGGATGCGCTGCGCCGCGTTGTAACCAGGAGCACCGCTGACTTCACCCCAGGGGTGGGTGCCCGCACCGCAGAGGTAGAGTCCGCCGATCGGCGTGCGGTAGTTAGCCAACTCCTCCAGGGGGCGCTGGCGGAAGAGTTGTGAGGGAATAGCATCGACATGGTGGATATTCCCATCAGTAAGCCCCATGTGTTGCTCAAGGTAGTCAGGCGTAATCAGCCGATAGTCGCGTAGAGCGCGCCGGAAGTTGGGCGCATAGTGGGTCACCGTATCGATGATCTGCTCGGCCATTTCGGGGCCACGTTCGGCCCAGCTACCCCGGCGCGGCGTGACCGGCGCCCAAACGACGTAGGCGGACCAGGTGTAGCAGCCCGGCGGCGCCAGTGAGGGGTCGTAGACGCTGGGGATAAAGCCGGCAATCACCGGGCGCTCCGGCAGTTCGCCCTGGGCTGCAGCACGCCAAGCGGCTTCACGGTAGGCCCGATCGGGGGCGATGATCAGCGTTGCTTCACGCTGCTGTAGATCGCTCAACGGACGATCCACCCGATACTCAGGCAGTTCACTCAGGGCGCAGTGGATCTTCAACCCAGCGGCGGCATGGGTCTGCAGTTGCTGCAGCCGCGAGCGCAGGCGTGCGTCGAGGGCTTCCGGTGCAACGAGCTTGAGGAGCGTCCGCTTGGGATCGGCGTTGGAAATCACCATACGGGCGGCGATCTGTTCACCGGAGGTGAGCTCAACACCAGTGGCACGCCCACCCTCAACGATAATCCGTGCCACCGGTGCATGCGTACGGATCGTGGCCCCCTGCTCACGCGCGGCATCGGCCATCAACTCCGTTAGGCGGCCCATGCCACCGCGAATGAAGCCGTTCGGTACCGGGATGCCATTCTCACTGTAGCTACCCAGGGCGGTGGTCAGGGCGAAGAGCATACCAGTGCCGAGATCGTGGATGTCGCCAATGTCGGCGGCAACCCCAATATCACGCATGGTATCCGACTCGAAGAAGCGATCGGCAATCTTAGCCATTGAGTTAGTGAGGATGAGGTCGAGGGCACGCCGATCATCAGCATCCTCGCAACGCGCATAGATCTCGTGGAGGCTAGGTGGCTGCTCAAGCAGCCAGGGGCCGAGAATACGGGTCAGCCGACCAAGGAAGTTGATCCAGTCGGGGAAGGCTGCCGCATCGGCGCTTGAGAAGCGTGCGATCTCGCGCTGTACCGCACCGAGCTCTTCACCCGGTGCTGCACTCGTCAGACGCTCGGTGAAGA
>CAIWUD010000144.1 GCA_903915775.1 uncultured Chloroflexota bacterium
GAGCTTGTGAGCAGATAGTCAAAGCGCCAACCGTCACGTTCAACGCGTCCTGGCTCTTCACAGAGGGGTGCCAGAGCAGCATCCTGGAGTATTGCCTCACTCACCGCACGGCGGCGCGCGCTCTGCCCCTGCTCCGTCCAGGTCTGGGCTGCCACCAGCCGCAGCTCCGTCAGATCGACCACCGTCCAGAGGGCACGCTCACCCCAGGTGAAGACGGGGGCGACGCAGAGATGGCGGCTACGCTCGCAGCTGCTTGCCTCAAGGGTCGTCTTGGTCGCACTCATCAGCGCCATGGCTTCTGTAGGGCTCAGACCGTCGAAGGCTGCACGCACCTCCGGGGCATTGATCGCGATCTGGGTCGCCAGGTTGGCCAAACGCTCCGGAATCTCGGGTTGGGCACCGGCGAGCGCCTGGAGATCGATCAGCTGCATGTGTTGATCAAGCGTCACACTCACCGTAGTATTCGTTGCGTAGACATACAGGATGAGCCGTAGGCAGCTCTGTGGGGGGCATTGTGCGAGTAGCGTCGGCGCGAGATCGCCGGGGCGAGCTGGAGCAACGCTCATCACCTCAGTGAGCAGCCGACCACCATTACTGCTCCGGGTGTAGGCATGCAGCCGTGCGTCGTCCACAACCAGATCTTGGGCTGCGGCTAGCTGCGGTGTCAGATCCTCGCGTAGTAGGATGTAGGGCTCCACCGCGAGGGCTGTACGCCGTCGGGCCTGCTCCTCGGCGACCGCGGGGAGCAGGGAGGGTTGATCACGACCGAGGATGAGCGTTGTTGCGAATGGTGGTGGGCTTACCGATGGCGTGGAGGTGGGTGGCGGGAGTGCGGTGGCGCATCCGGCGAGCAGCAGGGCCATGAGCATGGCAATCCGGAACCCGTCTGCTCGGACGACAGCCCTAAATGCAGTGCGCATGGGGCACGGCCTCCAAAAAATATGATTGAGATGTATAATCTCCTGGTGTACCGCTCACACCACACCTACGATACGCTTTTGCCCAAAGACAAAGTTCCTAGAGGCATGGAGGGATGCGCTCTCCACGAAATCCTCTTACCCCATCGTGGGTAGCGGTAACAAACGCTCAACTACAAAGAGCTCATGTTGAACCATGCCAAACATCGGGAAAGGTAGCTGTCCATGGACGCCGCTCAAGCATTTCGCGATCTTGTTATCGCCAACTCATCCCAGCATACCGATCACAATGCCCTGCTGAATGTGACCTTTTTTGTTGGTGCGGGCTTCTCCAAAACCTGGGATAGCCACTCACCCACTGGCTACGAGCTCTTCACCTTCCCACGTGAATTCCTCGAGGGTATGGCGACCCAGATCGAGATCGATGAGCTCCTCACCCAACCTGGCTACCCGACCCTGGACGATGCGGCACCAGCAAAGTTCAAGGAGCTCGTCTACAACCTGAGCATGCAACTGAAATATCCTGGTATTCGCACCCGCTACATGGATGAGCATAGCCTGGAGTCGGTGATCAATGAGATTAAGGCTGTGGTACTTGAGCGTTTTGAGGCACTCACGACGCTTAACTACACCGCTGCTGATGGCAACCGGTTCCTCCTGCCCACACCGATGACGGACAACCAGACGACGATCATGCAGTTCTTCCGGTGGCTGAGCGATCAGCAGAGTGAGAATCGAGGCGCTGCGCGTGGTGTGCACGTCGATTTTCTCTCCACGAACTACGACTATGTACTCGAGACGATCCTCGATAATGTTGGCGATAGGCAGGCTCTACGCAACACCTATCGTGGTATCACGCCAACCTCAATCTGTGGTCAACGTAATACCAATATCGTTCAGGATCACTGGTCGGTCAACACGCTGATTAAGATCAACGGTGGTTTCGAAGTCATCCCCGATGGGAGTGGCTACACCCTTGACTATCGCCGACGTAGCTTTGGCGAGGTGCGAGAGCATGCGCCTGAGATCATGATGCCTTCGAAGGAGCAGAACTACACTAGCCGCTACTTCTCTGCGATCTTTCCCAAGGCTGTCCGGCTCCTCCAGGAGAGCCGTGTGCTGGTGATTGTGGGCTACAGCCTCTCTGAGGAGGATGCACTCCTACGTTTTCTCATCCGCCAGTTTGCCGAAGATCTGCGTGATGTGCGCGGCAAGTATATCTTCTACATCGACTATACCAACCAAGATGTGTTGACTGAGCGACTGCAGGGCTGTTTCCGCTACATGAACCGGATGGATGTGAGCAATATCTTTACCTATTCAGGCGGTTTTGTTGAGTGGATCAAGCACATCCTTGCCTGATCAGGTGCATCCTACCCGTCGCTCAGCCGTGCCCCGATCCAGTCGACGAGTGGTGCGGTAGTGACCCCTGGCAACAGGGGCAGAGCCGCCACCCCACTCGTGTAGATCGCGGCGCTACCCTCACCCGGGTAGAGGAGCGCCGCACCCAGACATGCCCGTCCACTGCCGTTGCCGATGGCGCCCAGGTAGCTATAGGCTTCGCCCAGGGCCTCAGCTGGTAGTCCGCCTGTTGCATCGAGACGATATTTAGCATCAAGGACGAGCAGCTGCGGTGGCCCGTTGGGCCGGGTGAGCTCTAGGGCCAGGTCGGGAATCCTGGTGTGGCGGTCGAGTGAGCCGAGCCCTGCTCCTTGCTGTTGGAGTGGGCGGTAGCGCGGCTGGTAGCGCAGACTGAGTTGGGCGCCCCCTGGCTGGGTGAGGGTGAGGAGTGGCTGATCCTCGGGCAGCGCGAGGAGCCAGTCACCCTCATCGGTAGGGGTACTGGCCTCCTGCGCAACCCAGCCAGGGAGGTTCAGGAGGGCTGTGGCGACACGGAGTGCGCACCAGCGTTCGTAGAGCCGTGGCAGATCGCTCAGTGGCGGGCCGGAGATCATCGCTTCAGGGTTGATCAGC
>CAIWUD010000145.1 GCA_903915775.1 uncultured Chloroflexota bacterium
CAAGCTTGAACCAGTTTGGTCCACCGAGCTTAGCGAGCCAATCCATGCAGGCGGTGGTGTCATTAAGAATGCCCCAGCCCTGTTGCCGGTCGATCAGGTTGGCCAGGGTGCAGGTGACGATATCAATGTCAGGAGAGATATTGAGCCCGTGCAGAACGAAGTCGTCCCCGGTGTTCACGACTGCGGTGACCTGCTCAGGTGGACTCGTCTGGACCACGCCCTCAAGAAATTTTGCGGCACCCACACCGCCAGCTAGTACGACGATCATGCTGCTTCGTTCTCCGGATCCTGGTCGGGGAGTATGGCACTACCGGCGTGGCCGATGCTACGGCTACTTCGAATACAACGCGGCCGTAGATGGGGCCCTGCGGTGGCTCAATTGTACCATAATCTCTTTTGCTCGCCCGCTCATCCCTTTCCCAACCTCCCTCCGTGAGGGGGAGGAGCTTGCCTCCGGGGAGTTGTGGAGGGCGCAGCCCTCTACGAACAAGCCTCACCCCACCTTGGTAGCGCCAGAGAGAAGCATGAACAGCTACCTACTCCCAGTTGACAATAAGTTCACTGAGCGAGCGGCGTGGTCGACGCACTGGATCACGTGCGGCATAGCCGAGGGGAATGAGCGCGTGGGGGTGGAGCGTTTCGGCGAGGTTGAGGGCAGCACGCACACGATCCTGGCAGAAGAGGGGCGCGCACATCCAGCCAGCGTCAAAGCCCTGGGCATGGGCAGTCAGTAGGATATTCTGTACCGCACAGCCGAGGCTCTGGATAGCCATTGTAGTCTCGGCAGCCTGACGCTGAGGGTCGGGGTAGCGATCGAGCTCTTCGAGGTAGAGGCATGCAATAATCAGCGCAGGTGCCTCTACGATACGTGCGTGTGAGCGCTGAAAGCGGGCGGTAATGGTAGCTTCGTCCTGACCATCCAGGGCTAACTGCTGCCGCCATTCGCTTCCCATCGCCGAGGCGAGGCGCTCCTTCGCTTCCGGGGTGGTGATAACCACAAAACGCCAGGGCTGGCGTCCGTGTGGTGAGGGTGCCCAACCTGCTGCCTCAATCAATGACTCGATCTGGACGTGGCTGATCGGGTCGGGGCGGAAGGCACGAACGCTACGGCGTCCGCGGAGGATGCTCCAGAAATCCATGACTCGTGACCTTTGGGCATGGCCTGATTTCGGCTGCGCCGACGGTAGGGTTAGGCATGCTTCAGTTTCGGCTGCGCCGGCTTGACCCGCTGGCGGCACCGGGGCTGGGTTGATTGTTTTTGTGGAGGGCTTCGCCCTCCACACCTCCCGGAAGAGGGTCAAGCTGGTTTGAAACATGCCTTAGGTTGGGAACTTTTGTGGAGGGCTCACCCTCCACACCTCCCCGGAGGCTGCGCGAGGCGGGTTTCTCCACTCGTGTCAGACTGGTGTGAACCATCCGCTACCGAAAGAGATCTGTCCGTGGATCACGGACGAGCGCCTGAGCGTTGGCTTGCTCGCTCGGTGTAAAGCGGTAGCCACGCACGATTGCGGCAGGTACTTGGTCGATCTTCCCCATCACCAACTCGGCGGCACTAGCCAGTTCGTCGGCACAGGCGATCCGGGTCGCCTGCATCGTATAGCCATAGGGGTCGTCAATACCTGCAAAATCGTTGATGGGTAGGAGGCCAGCAGAGCCGATTGCCACATTGACCTGACCTTCACGCCACGGTCGGCCAAAGGTATCGGAGATAATCACGGCCAGGTTAATCCCTGTCCGTTCCAGAATATGGTTGCGCAGGCGGGCAGCGCTGGTATCAGGCGCCTCAGGGAGGAGGCAGACCAGGCGTCCATTGCCAACATTCGACTCGTCGACACCGCTATTAGCGCAGATCAGCCCGTGGTGGGTTTCGGTAATCAGGACACCACCCACCATCTTTACAATGCGGCGGCTCTCACGGAGCACAAGTTCGTAGTAGTGGGCGTCTTTATGCCCCTGGGCAGCGATCTGCTGGGCAAACGCTGATGGTTCCAGGGTATCTGGGTCGATGAGCCGCCCCTCGGCTTTTGAGACAACCTTCTGGGTGACCACGAGCACATCGTCGGCGTACAGCTGCTGATGCGTTGATGCGAGGGCTGTAAGCAGGATCTCAGCCAGATCAGCACCCGGCTGAACCTCGCCAATACCACGGATAGGGATGATGCGAATCTCGTCTTGCATAACGAACCGTTCTCACGATCTGGTGCCTGGTCAGAGATACGTACCAGCGATGAGTTGGAGGCGCTCACGGGTAGCCATGGGAATACGGGCACGGTCGGTGATGATGGCTGTGGCAAGGGCGCTATGGGCGGGGCTCACAAAGCCGGTGCCGATCTGATCCACGGCGGCAGCGATAATGCGTTGGGCCAGTGCCGCGTTAGCTTGAAGAACCGCAACGACTGCCTCCACGGTTACCGCATCATGTTCGGGGTGCCAGACATCATAGTCGGTCACCATAGCGAGGGTAGCGTAGGCGATCTCGGCCTCACGGGCTAGTTTAGCTTCGGGCAGGGCAGTCATACCGATCAGGCTATGGCCACGGCGGCGGTTTTCCTCACTCTCGGCTTTGGTAGAGAACGCTGGCCCTTCCATTACCACCAATGTGCCTCCCTGATGGACGGTAGCACCTGCATGGTGGGCGGCTGCCAAGAGGCGCTCGCTGAGGATGGGGCAGAAGGGGTGATCAAAGCCCACATGCGCAACGATACCACCCTCAAAAAAGGTAGCCGGTCTGATCCCCTTGGTGCGGTCGAAGATCTGATCAGGGATAACCACGTGGCCTGGTGCATACGCTTCGCGCAGCGAGCCAACCGCGCTGACGGAGATGAGGTAGCGGACACCCAACTGCTTAAAGGCATGAATGTTCGCCCGTGCAGGCACCTCGGAAGGATTGAGACGGTGGCCACGCCCG
>CAIWUD010000146.1 GCA_903915775.1 uncultured Chloroflexota bacterium
GTGGCGCTCCGTGCAGCCTTTAAAGCGGTTCAGGATGGGAAGCAGGTGGCGGTGCTGGTGCCCACCACGGTACTGGCTCAGCAGCACTTTGATACCTTCAGCAAGCGTATGGCTCCCTTCCCAGTCACGGTGCAGATGCTCTCACGCTTTCGTTCGCCCACAGAGCAGGAGGCGATCATCAGCGCCCTTGCACAGGGGAAGGTGGACATCCTCATCGGTACCCACCGTCTCCTCTCCAAGGATGTCCACTTCCGCAACCTTGGGCTTGTGGTCGTCGATGAGGAGCAGCGTTTTGGTGTGCGCCATAAGGAGCGCCTCAAGCAGCTACGTGCCGAGGTTGACGTACTGACGCTCACCGCAACGCCCATTCCACGGACGCTTCACATGGCCATGGCCGGGATTCGCGACCTGAGCGTGATTGATACTCCACCCGAAGATCGCCTCCCGATCAAGACCTACGTCCTTCCCTACAGCGATCAACTGGTGCGTGAGGCGGTTGAGCGCGAACTAGATCGTGAGGGGCAGGTCTATCTGGTGCACAATCGCGTGCAGAGCATCTACCATGTCGCCAACCGACTGCGCGGTCTGCTCCCTACAGCGCGGATTGCGGTTGGCCATGGGCAGATGGGTGAGCGCGAGTTGGAACGGGTCATGCTCGACTTCTTTGATGGACGTTACGATCTCCTGATCTGTACGACCATCATCGAGAGCGGACTGGACGTACCTAACGCGAATACCATCATCATCGACGATGCCCCCAACTACGGGCTGGCCCAACTCTACCAGCTGCGCGGACGGGTGGGGCGGAGCAGCAACCGCGCCTACGCCTACCTGCTCTACAAGCAAGAGGCGCCGATGAGTGCCGAAGCCCAGGCCCGCCTGGAGGCGATCCAGGAGGCGACTGAACTTGGTGCAGGTTTCCGTGTTGCCATGCGCGATCTGGAGATACGTGGTGCTGGTAATCTGCTCGGCGCCGAGCAGAGCGGCCACATTGCTGCCGTGGGCTTCGATCTCTACACACGCCTCCTGGAGCAGGCGGTGAGCCAGTTGAAGGCTGGTGTGGATCGGCAGCAAGAATCTCCGGTTCCAATTGCCGCTGAGCAGATTCAGACGGCCCTGAGTGAGGCGGTCGGTAAGCTGGTGATCAACGAAAAAGTGCTCCTCAGCCCCCTAGTGACCCTCGATCTGCCCCTGACCGCTTACCTGCCCGTCGACTACATCGCTGATGAACGGGTGCGCCTGGGCATGTACCAGCGCATGGTGGAGGCCCAGAGCGTCGCCGAGGTACGGGCGCTACGCCAGGAGATTGAGGATCGCTTTGGCACCCCGCCCGAAGAAGCACTCCACCTCCTGACCTGGCTCCAGATCAAGGCCCTCGCTCTGCGCGCCCATGTGAGCTCGGTGGTAACGACCGACACCGAGTTCGTGATCCGGCAGCCGGTGATGGATCAGATGGCACGGGAGCGTCTACGCCGCCGATTTGGCCGCGACCCCACCGTACGTATTGGACCGCAGTTCGTGCGCCTCGATCGCCAAGCCCTCGGTGCCAACTGGGTTGAGAAACTTTCCAATCTGCTGGAGTTACTGGGTACGTAGCAAGCGGAGAGCATGCTACAATCGACGGATGGGAGTCGTGGAGGGCACGGCCCTCCACGAAAAAGCCCCCAACCTTGCTCGCGGGAGGGGTGGAGGTCTCGGCCCTCCACGAAAAAGCCCCCAACCTTGCTCGCGGGAGGGGTGGAGGTCTCGGCCCTCCACGAAATAACCCAACCCAACCTTGGTACCGCCAGATGTTACCGTCGGCACAGCCGATGTAGCCAAGCTGATCAACAGGAACCAGATCTATGAGTGCGACCATTGCCGTACTGGCAGGTGACGGGATCGGACCGGAGGTTATTGCTGAGGGAGTTAAACTCCTGCGGGTGGTCGATCAGCGCTTTAACCTGGGGCTCAACTTTCAGGAGGCCCTGATCGGCGGGATTGCGATCGATCAGACTGGTAGTGCCCTACCGGCTGAGACGATCGCCATCTGCCAGGCGGCCGATGCCGTGCTCCTTGGGGCCGTCGGTGGGCCAAAGTGGGATGATCCAAGCGCGAAGGTACGCCCCGAGCAGGGCCTGCTCGCCATTCGCAAAGCCCTCGGGCTCTTTGCTAACCTGCGCCCAGTCACCATTCACCCCCTCCTCATCGATGCCTCACCGTTGCGCCGTGAGCGTCTGGAGGAGGTTGATCTCCTGGTGGTACGCGAGTTGACCGGTGGTATCTACTTTGGCGAGAAGCGGCGTGAGCGTGATGATCGAGGCGAATGGGCAAGTGACCTCTGCATCTACCATGAGGCCGAGATCGCCCGGGTTGTCCGGATTGCGGCGAACTTGGCCCGTGCGCGCCACGGCAAATTGACCCTAGTCGACAAGGCCAACGTACTCGAGACTAGTCGGCTCTGGCGGAGCGTCACGACGCGCCTCATGCGCGAAGAGTTTCCCGATCTTGTCTTCGACTGGATGTTGGTGGATGCCTGTGCGATGCACCTCCTCCGTCGACCCGCGGACTTTGATGTGATCGTCACCGAAAACATGTTTGGAGATATCCTCACCGACGAGGCGAGCATGCTCGCTGGCTCCATGGGCATGCTGCCCTCTGCCAGCCTAGGTGAAGGGCGGCGAGGGCTCTACGAGCCGATCCATGGCTCAGCACCGGACATTGCAGGTCAGGGCCGGGCCAACCCACTTGCAACCATCCTGAGCGTCGCCATGCTCCTACGTCACTCTCTTGGGCAAGAGGAGGCAGCCAGGGCTGTGGAGGCTGCCGTCAGCGCGGTGATCGAGGCGGGTATTGTCACCGGTGATCTCGCCCAACCTGGCCAACGCAGCTACAGTACCGTCGCTGTCGGCGATGCCGTAGCCGAGCGGGTATGAGTAGCAACGCAGCGCGGCTCAGTTCCGTTGGATGACCACCAGTGCAACGCCCACCGAAGCAACGATCAGACCGAGTAGGGCCAATGGTCCGAGCGCCTCACCGAAGATGAGGTAGGCTTGAATCGCGGTTGATGGCGGAACCAGGTAGAAGAGGCTGGCCACGCGTGCGGTCGAGTTGAAGCGTAGCAGTAGGAGCAGCAGCAGAATCGCCCCTAGCGACAGCACCAGGACCAGCCATGCCAGGGCAAACAGGAGTTGGGGGGTCCAAGCGATCTGACGACTCTCGGTGAAGAGCGACAACGGCGCCATGATGAGGGCGGCGGCCACATACTGTAGGGCAGTCCCACTCAGGAGGGGCATCTGCTCACCATGGCGCTTCTGGTAGATCGTCCCTAGGGTGGTGCTGAAGAGGGCAATGCTAACCCCGACCATGCTGCTCGCCGTTATCAGGGGTATTGCTCCACCGAAAGCGAGCTTTTCGCTGATCACCATCACGACGCCGAGCAACCCGAGCCCAAGGCCGAGCCACTGACGCGTTCCAATACGCTCACCGAGGATGACCTGGGCAATGACCGCGGTTAGAATAGGTTGGAGACTCACTACGAGCGCACTCACCCCCGCCGGCATACCGTGATCAATGGCAAAAAAGACCCCACCCAGATAGCCAGCGTGGAGCAGCAACCCAGCCACGCCGATCCGCCCAAGGGCCGCGATTCCATGTGGCCAGGGCGTTCGCAGCAGTAGCGCGAGAAGCGTGAGGAGTGAGGCTGCAATGACGAAGCGAATAGCGAGGAAGGTAAATGGTTCGATGTAGGGGAGGCCAAGGCGCGCCCCGATGAAGCCGGTACTCCAGAGCAGTACGAAGAGCCAGGGGGCGAGTGTCACGATGAGGGAGCGAGCTTGGTTGGTAGATTGACGAGAACTCTGTGACATAGGTGTGGAGTTGTTCAGGCGTATGCTATACTTTTAGGACTGCCGCAAGGGAAGTGTGGAGGGCGTAGCCCTCCGCGAAATCCTTCAACCCCGCCGCGGGTAGCGGGAACAAACGGTCGAGTGCAAAGAGCTGACTCTGAAAAACATGGAAAAAATCGCTATTCTTGCCGATATTCATGGCAACCTGGAAGCCCTACAGGCTACGATTGCCGACATCAGCGCCTGGTCGCCCGACATGGTGATGGTTGCAGGCGATATCGTCAATCGTGGGCCGCGCTCCAGTGCATGCCTTGAACTCGTGTTACACATGGCGAACCAGCACGGCTGGCACCTGATGCGTGGTAACCACGAGCGTTACCTGCTCAGCTACAGCCAGGAGCGGTTGCAGCACAACTTTCCCCACCAGAGTGCCGAGCACGCCCTGAGCCGTGTGATCGCCTGGACCCATGACCAACTCGTGGATCGCGTGGCCACCGTTGCGGCGCTGCCCGAGCAGTTGCGCTTCACGCTCGACGCAGGGCCATTGGTCATCTACCACGCCTCGATCCGTCACGACCGTGACGGTCTGATGCAGGCCACCCCCGAGGTAGAACTACGCAACCAGATCGATCCCACTGCGGTAATCTTCTGTGCTGGCCATACCCACATGCCTTTTGTGCGTCAGCTTAGCGACACCCTCGTCGTGAACGTGGGTGCGGTTGGCCTCCCCTTTGATGGTGACCGCCGCGCTGCCTATGCACGTCTCACCCGTGGAAGCCAGCACTGGTCAGCTACGATTATGCGTATACCCTACGACGTCGACTCCGCTGAGCGTGCGTTCCACGAAACCGGCATGCTCGACCAGGTGGGTGCTCACGGACGACTGATGCTACGCGAGCTCCAGACTGGTCGATCGCTCCTCTTCCCCTTCATCAATAGCTACCACGCCCGTGTCTCTGCTGGCGTACTGAGCATTGATCAGGCGGTGGATGAGTTTATGGATAGTTTTTAGAGTCTGGTTTTGGCTGCGCCGGCGTAGCTGTCTGGCGCTACTGGTGTCGAGTTGCGTGTTTTTGCGGAGGGTTGCACCCTCCGCGCCTCCCGCGTGCTGGTCACGCTGCGCTACTGGTGTCGAGTTGCGTGTTTTTGCGGA
>CAIWUD010000147.1 GCA_903915775.1 uncultured Chloroflexota bacterium
AGGCTCAAACCAGTGCTCGGGCTGGCTAGGGTCGAAGCCCTGGGCGAGGAGACGGCGCAGCCAGGTCTGGGTGGGGAAGAAGCCCTGGGCAGCGAGGCTGCGCACGAGGGTAGGCAGTTCGGTTGGGGGGAGGGTGAGGAGGAGGTTACCGTCCTGCCAGACAGCCCACTGCAGGTCGATGAGGAGGGCGGCAAGGGTGCTTGCAGGGTTGGTGGTCATAGGGATACGTGCGTACACACGAAGTGCTACGGTGAGCGCAGTGGGATACCAAGCTGAGGCACGGTTCAGACCGACGTTACCATTATGAACGTACACTCGTTGCCGCGCAAGCCTTTAGAGGAGCATCCTGTACTCACGGATGATGAACCATTGACCCGATGGGACGGTGCGACCAATCAGATTTTCTGCCAGTTGTCCCAGGATCTGCTCGGCGGCTGGATTGACCCCAATAATCTGGAGCGCGGCATCGTAGTAGATCACGCCCTGCACCATCGTCTCGAATAGGGTGTGGTAGCACGCTGTTGAATGTCAACTAGATTTCGTATAGCCTGCTCACGGGAAAACGCACGATTGGCTCTGCCCGATACTATACTGGTACGCGTGAGAGAACAACGCTGATGGGGCGTCAGGGGCGGCGGAGCCGTCGCAGAGCGATGGAGGCCATCGGATGACACCCTTGACGCCGACCCACGCGCCTTTCGCTCACGCTTCCACGTGCGGGGCAGGTGGAGTAGCCGACTGCCCCGCGGCGAGCGACCCCGCCACTCCAGTACGCTCAAGAACGCCGCCCTCAGGCGTTGCTGCCCGTCATGGCGGGGGCAGGCTCGCGTCGGCGAGCACCAGCCCAGACGATAGCCAACGGGTCGAGCCGGGTGCGCCAGTAGCGGGCCTTTTTCGGTGCCTTCCAGTGATAGGGACGTTTCTGGCGTTGAAGCGGAGGTGGTTCAGGCAAGGCCAACGTACTCGGATCAAGATGAAATGGGACGGTGACGGCTGCGCTGGGCAGTGCGCCCGGCAGCGTTGCTTGGGCCCACAGCGCGTCCTGCAACTGGCCAATCTGCGCAAGTAACCGCACCGGATCGAGCGACGCAAAGATATCCTCCAGGCGCTGATGCGCCGCTTGAGTGAGCACCTTGGCGGCATAGAGCCGGGTGAATGGCGTTTCGGCTGGAAGATAGCTACGGCGCGTTGTGGTGCCTTCAAGCCGTTTCTCCTTGAGCTTGTGTGAGGGTTGGAAGAAGTTGACGTAGAGCCGAATGGCCCGATAGAGCTCCACCAGTTGACGGTAAGCACGTTCGCCTTCGAAGCGATCATAGCTAACCAACTGCCGCACTACCGCGCCATTGTTCTGCTCCACGTAGCATTGGTCGTTTGTGCGATCGGTCCGTCCGCGGGTAACGGTGATCTCCTTGGTCTCACCGTAGGTGAGCAGATCGTTGGTGATACACTCGCTGCCACTATCCGTATCCACGCCCTGGATGGAAAAAGGGATCAACTGGCGAGCCCGGGTGAGGCCTTGAATGACCTGATCGCTGCTGCGGTAGAGCAGCGCCTGGCACTCGACCTAGCCCGTTGTCACATCGGTGCGTACACATGTACACAGGAAGCTTCCCGTGTTGTGCTCACCACCATGCGCGACGAGATCTGCCTCAAGGAAGCCAGGCAAACCCTCATTCCGGTCGGCAAAGGTACGCACGGGGATCTGGCGTTTGAGCAACGTGCCGGCCTTGGTGGTTGACGTTCCACGTAGCTCTCCGAGCTTCCGTGCCCGCTCGAGCAGGCGATCGGCCGTGGCGGGGCTGAGCGCAAGAAGGTGCGCCCGTACCTCGGGCGTCAGGCTGAGATGGCCATGGCGTTCCCAGACCGAAACCAGGGTGGGTAGGAACGGGACCAGGCGCCGAGCGCTGATGAAATTGGCGGCCGCCCAGGTCTGCTCCAGGGCGGTCTGAACCGCAGCTCCGTAGGTCGGAGCTCGTGGACGGCGGAGCTGAGCCGGAGCTGGAAGTGGGGGACGGGTCAGCATGCGAATCACATACGTGCGTACATAGCCTGTGGCGGCGGCAAACTCGTCGAGGATGGCCGACTTCTGGGCATGGGTGGCGAGCTGGTAGCGTGGCGCCACTTGCGCCAGCAACTCGCGCTTCGACCGGAAACTCATTTGAGACCCCACGCTTGACCCCTTGGTGCTTTCGCTTCGTGTAGGTACAAAGGGTAACATTACTCGTGAGGCGAGACCTTCCTAAGGGAAGATCTTCCGTGATGACATGCGGCGGCTGCCGCGTAAGATTCCCTTACCCCAACCGTGAACAGGTGCGAATCGGGGTAAGGCATGCTCCATATCAGCTTGACGAGCGTGCGGGAGGTGTGGAGGGCGCAGCCCCTCCACAAAAAACCAACCCAACCTTGGTCCGCCAGGGGAAGTGTGAACAGGTACGCTTTTGTATACAGTTGACGTAACAGCCAAAAGCGGTATAATGGAGGTATATATGGGGATGACTGGATTCGACAGGGAGTAAACGTCACAGATTGCAAGCCGTGCCGCCCAGTCACGTTAAAGGGGCAACGCCAATAACTGGCAACAACAACACGGGCCGCATGGCCCTCGCTGCCTAGTAAAACAGGTAGCCACCCCCAACGGTTCGCTCGATGATCGGTGGTTGGGTGTCATTAAGTCGAGTGCTGCTCAAACGACCACCTGCTAGTGAGAGCCTAAGATAAGCGGGTTTGCCCAAAGGCCGCTTTGCTCAGTGAGCCGCCGCGGGCGAGCTAAGATCAATGGGCTAAGCTTGTAGTAAGTCTGCGATCAAGCTTTCTGGACGGGGGTTCGACTCCCCCCATCTCCACCAATCCGAGGCCCATCCTGTTAGCCGCCAAGCATGTACAGGATGGGCTTCGTGATTCCCTTGCGACGATGACCGCTGATACCGAACATGAACTGAAGATTACCGTGGTGCCGCGTGCACGC
>CAIWUD010000148.1 GCA_903915775.1 uncultured Chloroflexota bacterium
ATACGTCGCACCGGTCCTGACGCATCGGTTGCCATGGTCTCGGAAAGTTCATTCAGCTCGGCAAACGAATCGGCCTCACTGTAGAGATCCTGCTCCGGCTCAGCCTGTGGGGTTGGTTGAAATGTCTCTTCAGGAGTGATTCGTACCGGCGTTGCTGCTCTCTCAGGTGGAGGGGCCATCGGTCTGCCACTCACCCCAAGGGCCTGGAGCCCCTTGAGCGCCATCTCGTTGGTGGGGTCGAGCATCAAAACACGCTCCAGAGCATCCTGGCGCTCTTCCCGGTTTTCAGCAACACCGGCTAGCCACAGCCAGCCCTGAGCATTATCGGGCTCTTGTTGCGTAAGTAGGCGAAAGAATTGCCGTGCCTCTTCCTTCTTTCCCTCACGTGCGGCTTCGATGCCAAGCTGGAGAATGCTTTCCGGCTCCGCCATGAACGATCCTTCCTGCTATGCCCATGAGGGCAGGAACGTAAGCAAGAACTACTACTTTGACGTATAGTGCTATTTTAGCATACGTTAGGGATGTTTCAACGTCGGCTGTGCCGGTGTAACTATCTGGCGCTGTCAGGGTTGGGTTGCGTGGTTTTGTGGAGGGCTACGCCCTCCACACCTCCCGCCGTAGGGATGTTTCAACGTCGGCTGTGCCACCCGCTAGCGCTGCCACGGCGCGGTTGGGTAGAGTTGCCGAGGGCACAGCCCTCCACACTTTCTGTTGAGTTGCCATTAGAGGATCACCATGAGCAGTAATCTCTCCCATGATCAAGCAGCAATCAAAGCGCTCGCCCAGGCTCAGTTTGCCCCAAGTGCTCAGGCCTACGTGAGTAGCCCCACCCATGCGCATGGCGCAGACCTGGGTCGGATCCTTGCCCTTGCCGCACCCTCCGGAACTGAGGTGGTACTCGATGTGGCCACTGGTGGTGGCCATGCAGCCCTTACCCTTGCGCCACATGTGCGCCACATGATTGCCAGTGATCTCACTATGGCCATGCTGCACGCGGCCCGTAGCCACCTGAGCGCCCGCGGCATGCAGCATGTTACCTATCTACGCGCTGAAGCTGAGCAGTTGCCCATTACGCCTGGTAGTCTTGATCTCGTGATCTGTCGAATTGCGGCCCACCACTTCGCCGATGTAGCAGCCTTTGTCCGCAGTGCCGCCACGGCACTGTGCGTCGGTGGGCGTCTCATCGTGTCGGATCACATTGGGCTGGAAGAGCCTGAACTTGACCAGTTCATGGATCGTTTTGAGCGCTGGCGCGATCCGAGCCATGTCCGAGCCTATACCTTTGTAGAGTGGCGCCACTTCTGCGCTCAGGCCGGGTTGGAGGTCATCCACGAGGAGGATGATCCGCGCGAGCCGTACGAGTTCACTGCATGGACTGAGCGGATGCGTATGCCGGACGAAGAGCGCGTGGCCCTTGAGCACTGGCTGCTAGAGGCAGCACCCCATCTCCGTGAGCGCTTCGCGATCGTTGAGCGGGCGGGCCGAGTCGTTTCGTTACGGAGTACGTTTGGGATCATTGTCGCTCGGCGCACATGAGCGTACCCCGCACCAGTATGGTACGGGGTACAACACTCCAACTCCTAGGACGTTCAAACGGTGATCGCCCGCCCACGGTGAATACGCCCGGCGTAGCGACTATCATCCTCATTGGGTAGTGGTGCGGTGGTGAGCAGTACGGCATCAATGAAGCGCTCCATCTCCTGGTTGCGCTCAGCTGTGGTACGCGGCTCTTCGGCACGGGCCTGGCGGGTGAGGTCAACCTGGTTGACCAGGATGCGGTGTACGGTCCGCTCACTCTCCGTGCCGATCGTGGCGGTAAAGGCGTGCAGGGTCGTCTTCACGAAATTGGCCATCGCAAACTGTTCGGTTGGCGAGGTTGCCGTCGTCTCGGGAGTCACTAGTACTAACGCCACGCCGTCGATCAGGCTGGCTTTGCGGGCGACGCGAAAGTGGTGGGTAAGCTGCTGCTCACAGAGCGTGGCGAACCCCTGCTCGCTGAGCACCGTGCTCCAATCACTATCGTTGCGCCCAACCAGTGGTACGCTGGGTAGGGCACGGAAGGGTGAGCAGACGATCGCGCTAGGCGATCCAAAGTCGGTCAGTGCCTGATCGATTGCTGCCTCAATCGTCGTGCCAGCGACGAGAAGGTGAAGATTCCCGGCTTCGACATGATCGTGCAGGCGCATTCGCAGGCGCATAGCACCCGCTTCTGTCTCGGTCATTAGGACGACCTGAGCCACACCGTACCGCTCTAGGTAGGCCCGTGCCAGCAACTCTAGGTGCTCTTCAAGATACTCACCGATCAGGTAGACACTACTCCCAACCAGCTGGGCCAGGCGCTCGGCCGTCGCTTGGCCGAAGAGCTCGCCGCCTACGGGCGTACGCTCGTAGCGTAACCCCCCCGAGGGGTGGAAGGTCTCGCCGGTAACGGCACGATCGGCGAGGTAGTAGACGGTGGCGATGGCCACATCAAACTCGGTGGGCATACGCTGCAGGTAGAGCACGCCCATAATACCATCACGCACCTTCCTGGCCTCACGCTCGATCTGAGCACGGGTAAAGAAGGGCTCAGGTGGCTGGAGCCTGATGAGGGCCTCACCACCCTCACGCCCCGCCTGGTCGCTCACGTAGCTCCCCGTGGTGAGCCGCGCCACAAGCTTCTCTGCGATGGTACGATTGAGCAGAAAAAGTGCCGAAGATCCCGCCGGATCGCCCTGTTGGGCAAAAGTCGTTGCCATCTGACGTAGCGGCGAGGGCGCCAACTCATCGTTGATGAGGTGTGGTACGTTATTCCCCTCCAGATACGCCAGGAGTGTCCTTATGGGTAGCTCACTCAGACGGCTCGCCTCGATCAGGGCCGCGTAGATCTCGTTGAGCCGCTTATTCTCCAGGATGAGACGGGCACGCCGCATGAAGAGGCCCGGTCGTTCACCGGTGCCCTTGAGCCGATCGCCCTCGACTGGGCCAGGGGCAAGGGCGTTGATCTGCACCTCAGGACCCAGAAAGCGAGCGAGTGCTTCGGCCAAGGCGCGCTGGCCAGCTTTGCTCACGGCATAGTCGGCACGGTTGGGGTAGGCAATTGCGGCATACTTCTCGCCACCAAAGTAGGAGGAGACGTTGAGAATGTAGCCACTACCCTGCTGCTTCATCAGCGGTGCGAGCTTGCGGATCAGCGAGTAGTTGCTGATCAGGTTGGCGTTGAGCGTGTGGCGCCAGCCGTCAAGCGCCATATCGAGAACCATCTCCTCCTCACCTGAGATGCCCGCATTATTGAGGAGGTAGTCGACCCGTCCAAACATGAGCAGGGTACGCTCGACTAGTGCCGTCAGCTGTGCTTCACTCGCTACATCACAGTCGGGGTAGATCTGCACCCGGGTCGCGGCGTCGTTGTAGCCCACCTCGCGCAGTTCGTTGATCATCGTGTTGCGGATCTGCTCGAGCTTGACCCGATCGCGGGCGGCGAGCATGACCCGTGCCCCGGCCAGAGCCAGCAGACGCCCCACCTGACCACCAATGCCAGCGCTACCACCGGTGATCAGGGCAACTTTGCCCAGATGGAGACCGATCAGGCTCTCGGCCCAGCCGAATGATGGTCGCCCGGAGCCGGTCGTACGGGCGATGTTCCGCGGCAGGTAGAGGTTGATCTCCTCGATCTGGCGACTACTCAGGAGGAGTTGGGCCGTTGCCGCGCAGGCAAAATCGAGCCCATCCTCCTCGCGATTCACGTAGCGTACGATCTGATTCGCCCAGACTGGTGGTAGTGGCTGGCCGAAGGCATCACTCGTGGTGCGCGCGTGATCGAACTGCGCCTCGTGACGCCAGACGCGTATGAGCTGTTCAATGCCCGCACGGGCGATCGCGGCGAGGAGATTACCACACCGATCATCACCGTTGCTGAGAAAGATTACGCCTGGCTGGTAGGAGACCGCCCCCGGAGCGGTACGCACCTGCTGCCAGTGGTACGCGAGACGCGCTGCAATGATCATCGCCCCGGCGAGCTCTTCGTTGAGGAAGTCTGTGACCTGTTCGTCACTCATGGTGACCAGACTGGGGATCGTGACCGGACTACGCGCCGGGAGAATAGCGACGCTGTGCGGTCCTCCACTACTCTCGGCAATGAGGGCTAGTGCGGCATCAATCGTCGCTGGCTCCTGGGGATCAAGGTGGACAATGAGCGGCGGTGTGAAACCGACCCCAGCAAAACGACGACTCTCGGTGAGCGAACGCTCGATCTGGGCAATCGCCTCGCGGGAGCGAAAGCCAATCACGACCTCAGCACCACACGAGCGGAACACCCCTGTCAGGGCGAGGGCATCCTCCGTCTGGTCACCAGCACAGATCAATACCACCCGTCCTGAGCCATCGATCGCACGTAGGCCAGGACGGGCGGTGAAGGTCGTGCGACTTTCCACGGGCAGATCCATCCCATTCGTTACCTCAAGCGACTCACCCGTGAGCGCGGCTGCCTCATCACTGGCGAGAAAGAGCACAGCATGGGCAACATCAAGCGCCTGGGGAAAGCTCGGGCGTAGCTGCCCTTCACCATCGGGATGCCGCAGCCGCATCATGCTCAGGAAGGTCTCGGCACTACGCTCTGCCGGTTGCCCC
>CAIWUD010000149.1 GCA_903915775.1 uncultured Chloroflexota bacterium
ACCGCCCCCCACACCGGAACCATTGCTGAGGTACGGACCGAGGTGGGGGTTACCGTGGAAGCTGGGGCACTCCTGGCGACCTTTGGAGCAGCGTAGAGCAGCCCCACCTGCATGATGGTAACCCGCCACCTCACCCGCCGCGAACTGCCAGCCCTGCTCATACTGCCAACGCTGCTCCTGACCCTCCCTGCCCTCTGGACGGGTTGGCAGTTCGATGATTACGTGCACCGCGAGCTACTCCTGCGCTCTCCTGGGCTGAGCGGTCTGGCACCGGCAACGATGGAGCTCTTCAGCTTCCTCTCGGGGAATCCGCTCCAGACAATGGCTCAGGTTGAGCGGGGGGATCTCGCCTGGTGGACGCTACCCGAGGCGAAGCAGGCGTTCTGGCGGCCACTCAGCGGACTCACCCACTGGCTTGACTACCAGTTGTGGCCAGAACAGCCGCTGCTGATGCATCTGCATAGCCAACTCTGGCTGGTTGCGCTGGTGAGTAGTGCGGCGCTGCTCTACCGGCGGCTGATGGGTCTGAGTGGGGCTGCGGGGCTGGCGGCGGTTGCCTACGCCTTTGATGATGCGCACGGCTTCGCGGCAGCCTGGCTGGCGAACCGTAATATGCTCTGCGCAACCCTGTTTGGCCTCCTCGCGCTGCTGGCCCATCTGCGCTGGCGCGAGCATGGTCACCGGGGTGCGGCACTCTTAGCCATGATCTGGCTTGGCTGTGCACTTCTCGCCGGTGAGGCTGCAGTAGCGACCCTGGCCTACATGGTTGCCTACGCGCTCTGGGGCGAACAGGGGCCCTGGCGGCGGCGGATCGCGAGCCTCCTCCCGGCGCTGAGCTTGGTAGCACTCTGGTACCTCATCTACCGTACCCTCGGTTATGGCGCCCATGGCACCGCCTATATCGAGCCCTTCACCGATCCGCTGCGCTTTGCCCAGGCGCTCTTCCAGCGCGCACCGCTCCTGTTGCTGGGTCAGTGGACGCCGCTGCCCGCCGAGTTGAGCCCCTTCCTCACCCCATCCGAACTGCTCCTGCTCTGGTTGGGGGCTTTGGCCTGCCTGGCGATGCTGACCTACCTATTTCTCCCGCTCCTGCGTCACGATCGGCTCGCCCGCTTCTGGGCTACCGGGATGCTGCTCTCACTGATCCCTGCTTCTACTGCCCTTCCAGCTAACCGGCTGCTCTTCTTTGTGGGCCTGGGGGCAATGGGATTGTTGGCTCGGTTCATCTACGCGCCGGCGGCAGCGCAGCCACAGCACGGGGGTGGCGTGGCGCGCCGGTTGCTCCTTACCATCCACCTCCTCTTGGGACCCCTGACCCTCCCCGTGACGGCTTACAGCCCGGCCCTCCTGGGCGGTATTGCGACGGAGTTGGCAACCCTGCCGTCCGATCCGGTGGTTCAGCAGCGTGATCTCGTCGTGATGACGGCACCGAGTCCCTTCTCGCTCAGCGCAATCAGACCCCTACGCGCTGCGATCGATCAGCCGACCCCCGCCCGTACCCTCCTACTCAGTTCAGGGCCGGGTGGGGCATGGGTTGAGCGTATCGACACCTTTTCCCTCCTCGTGCGGCCTGCCCGCGGCTACATGCTCGGCTTCGACAGCGTCTTACGGGCCCCCTGGTACCCGCTCCGCCCTGACCAGCCAGTGCAACTGGGGTATGTCAGGGTGAGCATCACCGAGCGCAGCGCCGATGGGCGACCGGCTGCGGCACTCTTCCGTTTTGCCACCCCCCTGGAGGATCCCAGCAGGCTCTGGTTTAGCTACCAACGTGGTCGCTACATCCCCTGGTCGCCCCCAGCTCCGGGTAGCCAGGTCTGGGTAGAGCCATTCGGCTCTCCACAGCCGTCTATGCCGAAGCAGGAGCATTGATGCGCATCCTGATCACTGGTGCACGCGCACCCGTAGCCCTCGAACTGGTACGTGCCCTGGGCACGGCGGGGCACTGCGTCTATGCAGCCGACAGCTTCACCCCAAACCTGGCGGGCAGTTCGCGTTACGCCGCCGCTGCGCTCCAGCTCCCAGCACCGCGCTACGATCCGGAGAGCTTCCGAGCGGCACTCCGCACGGCGGTGGCCCGTTATCACATCGACCTGATCATCCCCACCTGCGAAGAGATCTTCTACGTGGCGATGGATCACGCAGCCCTCGCTGCAGAGACTCAGCTGCTCAGTGAGCCGATTGAACAGTTGGTCGATTGGCACCATAAGGGCCGTTTTCAGCAGCGTGCTGCAGCGCTTGGCCTGACCACCCCGCGCACGGTGATGATCAACTCAACGGCCGAGTTGGTAGCACAACTCCCCGCCTTCCCGCGCTACCTACTGAAGCCAGCCTACTCACGCTTTGCCACCAGAGTGATCACCAACTGTGGCCCCTACGCTGGCACCCGCTCGCTCGCCGCGTGCCAACCCACACCCGCACAGCCCTGGCTGCTCCAGGAGTTCATTGAGGGCGAAGCGGTCTGTAGCTACACGATCCTCCATGGCGGGCGGATCACTGCCCACGCCGCCTACACCACGCCGCAAACTGCTGGGCTGGGGGCTGGAATTACGTTTGTAACCGTTGATGGGCAGGCGTCACTCACCGTGGCCGCAGCGCTCGGCAGCAGCGGGTACAGTGGCCAACTCGCCCTAGACTTTGTGCGCACATCGACGGGCGACTACTACCTGCTCGAGTGCAATCCACGATCAACCAGTGGCATCCACCTGCTCCAGCGCGACCAGTTGGTGCGGGCTCTGCTCGACCGCCATGCCCCTACCTGGGTTGAGCCAGCAGGGCGACGCGGACAGATTGGTGCCCTCGCCATCCCCGCGGCAGGGGCAGCACTCCTACGCCGACCAGTTTCATTCGAGCGTTGGGCTATGCTCCTCAGCGCGATCCGTACCCCCGACGTGATCATGGCCGCTACGGATCCCCGCCCTGCCCTCACCCAACTCCTGCAGACGGTACGTTTTGCGGCGATCAGCCATCGGCGGCGTATAAGTCTCATTGCGGCGACAACCGATGATATTGAGTGGAACGGCTGATGCAGATCTACACCCGTGCGCAGCTCAGCCAGATCCCCTGGCCCGACCATGACCCCGGTCGGCCCCTCCTGAGTGCCCTGATCGCGGAGGGCACCCAACCGTTCATCACGAATGTGAGCGCTGAGGTCGCAGCGCTTGCGACGGCTGGTGCTGTCATGCCCCTAGTACGGGTCGATACGGCTCCCGCCGAGCCGAACGCCTACGTCTGCTCACCAACCACCCACTACATCGACTATGCCCAGCGCGAAGTTGAGCTAGAACTAGCCGAGCATCCAGTGCTTCGGCGCACCATCCCCCCCCTCCTAGAGGGGCTACGCCCCATGCTGCGCTGGTCACGGGTGGAGCGAATCGTCTACGTAAACAACTGGCTCCTCTCGACAAACCTCTACCCAGAGCTGAGCATGGCCGAACTGACGGCAATCCGGCAGCTGCTCTTAGAAACTTTTCCCACCCATGCGATCCTCTTCCGCTCGCTCAACCTGGGCCTCAACCGGGCCATGATCGACAGACTGGAGGCACTCGGCTTCGAGCGCATCTTCAGCCGCCAGGTCTACCTACTCGATCCAGGTGACGGAGCCTTCCGGCGGCGCAACAACTACGCCCACGACCGACGCCTGGCTCGGCGTAGCCCCTACCGCTGGCGCAGTGCCGCAGAGCTCACACCGGCCCATGCCGAACGCCTCTGCGCACTCTACAGCGACCTCTACCTGCACAAATATTCTCGCCACAACCCTCAGTTGACGCCCTACGCCCTTGCCCGTGCTCTGGAGGAGCGTTGGTTCACCATCAGCGCCCTTACCGACGGTGAGCAGATCGATGGCCTCCTAGGCTTCATCGAGCAACATGGCGTCCTGACCGCGCCACTGGTGGGCTACGATCGCAAGCGGAGCCCAGCGGCAGGGCTCTACCGCCTCCTGATGCTCGAGTTGATCGAGCAGGCTGCGGCCCGGGGACGTATCCTCCACTTCAGCTCCGGTGCCGCCTCGTTCAAGCGGCTGCGCGGCGCCGAGCCACATGTGGAGTATAGCCTCGTCTACCATCGCCACCTCCCACTCCGCCAGCGCCTACCCTGGCGCCTCTTGGCGTGGCTCTCGCGCGCGGCGATCATCCCGCTCATGGAGCGCTACGGGCTCTGATCGGTAGGTGGCTCGAGGTGCTTGGATGTCTCGTTCGTAGCGGATAGAACATCCACACTCCCCATCTGGTCGCGCAGGGCCGGGGCCATCGCATTCATCACCCCTAGGATGAAGGTGGTAACAAACGTTCCCAATGCGACAGGGAGCCCAAGGTTGAAGAAGAAGACACCCCCCACGACGAAGAGTGCAGGGACCGTCGTAAGCCCCATGCTCACGTTCAGGTTACGGTTGAGCTCGTGGCTGAGATCAATCAGCGCAGGAAGGCTCTGCAAACGCTGATCCATCATGACGATCACGGCAGTATCAGTCGCCACCGTGGTTGCACCGCGCAGTGAGACCGAGACGTGCGCCTGTTTGAGCGCAATAGCATCATTGATACCATCACCCACAAAGCAGACGGTACGTCCTGCGGCCTGGAGCTCCTTCACCAGCGCTGCTTTTTGCGTCGGCAGCACATTGGCGTAGTAGCGATCGACCTGGAGCTCTTCAGCCAGCTTGCGCGTTGGAGCCTCTTGATCGCCTGAGATGATCATCGTCGTGAGGTTTCGCTGTTTCAGAGCCGCGATCACAGCGGCCGCCTCCGGACGGACGGTGGGCTGGAACTCGAGTGCACCAATGATCTGCTGGTCACGGGCAACAAAGGCGAGGGTGTACCCCTGACTATGACAAGCGGCTTGTACCGTATGCAGTTCAGGGGGGATACAGAGCCCTTCCATATCCATAAAACGCTCACTGCCAACCCGAATGAGCAACTCCGTTCCATCCGCAGCGCTGCTGGATCTGGTATCCCTCAGCCAGACACGCAAGCCGTAGCCGAGTTCAACCTGGGTATCATCGGTAGCGGGTACCACAACGCCTTGTGCTGCGGCCGCGTCCATGACAGCGTGGGCCAGGGGATGGCTCTGATGCTGCTCGGCAGCAGCGGCATAGCTCAGAATGTCTGCCTCACGCAACTCAGCGCTGCGGTGGATGGTGCAGAGCTGCAGCGATCCAAAGGTCAAGGTCCCTGTCTTATCGAAAACCACCGTATCGACCTGGTGCAACAACTCCAGGGCACGCCCATCTTTGATCAACACATGGCTGCGGCTAGCAAGGTTGAGGAAGTTCATCAGGGTCAGCGGCCCAATCACGACCATATCGATGGCAGGCATGCTGTTCAGGACCGCTGCAGCCCGTTTCAATCCCATCGTGACCAGGGCTACCGATGACATGATCGCTGAGGGTATGACCCAGGCATCGGCAAGATGTTTGGCACGCTGTTCAATAACCAGGTGGTGGCTCAGCGTCTGGGATAGGATGGTGCCAATCTGCGCCGCAAGGGTTTCGGATCCAGTCTTTTCGACACGCACCTGCAGGTTCCCACTCAAGACCAGAGTTCCGGCGAGAGCCAGATCACCAGGCCCCTTCTCGACCGGCTGCTCTTCACCCGTGAGGCGTTGTTGGTCGATAGTCGCGTGACCAGTGAGAATCGTACCATCAACGGGAAGCATCTGCCCAGCCCGCACGATCAGGGTTTCCTCCGTCTGCAGTTGGTCGAAAGGGATCTCGCATTCAGTACCATCAACCAGCACCCAAACCGTGCGCGGCTCTTCACCAAGCATGTTGATGAGACGAGCACGAGTGCGATCCTGGGTCAGGGAGGTTACCTTCATGGCTAGCATATAGATGAACATAGCGATACCGCCAGAAACGAAATTCCCGGTCAGCCAGAGCCCGGCTACAGAAATGGGAAAGAACTGCATCATGCCTATACGACGTGACTGTTGGAATTCGGCGTAGGCGAATCGCACATCAGTATAGGTCTCGTAGATCGCGAGGGCAATCGTTCCCAGGATCAGCGGGGGGTAGAGCGGGGCAAGGGCGGCGGTGACAGTGATCCCGCCATTGCGGGCCAGTCGCCAGTTATCGAGTTTTGTCTCATAGTCGATCGCCGCCTCGAGGGGCTCACCACTCAGGCTCTGCCACTGGGCTTGGCGTTCGTGAAGGATGCGCGCGTCGATATGGCGGTAGACGAAGCGATGGTAGCGCTCATCTAACTGCTGTAGGCTTTGAAGCAGCGAGTGATTCCGTCCGCCCGGGTCAGGGGTTAGAACATCAGTATCAACGTCAACCTCAGGGGTTGACTCATCACCCGGGGCTGGTTGTGTTGGGGCTTCGCGGGGGGCCAACTCTGGCGGCTCAGCAGGGCGATGCAGGCGCTTGTACCACCAACGCGCGGTAGCTGCACCTGCTGCTGTGAGGAGGGTGAGGGTGAGCATTTAGTCCTTACGTTATCAGGGGTGAATGAGTTAAGGGCGCTTCGTAGGCAGCATAGGCGCTCGAGTTCTCCCAGACCACGACACGTAGCTGCTCGAGGCCAAGACCGCTGAGTGCAGCAGCAAGCCGACGCCAGCAGTAGCCAGCGACATGCTCGGCGGTCGTGTTGATCCCGCTCAGTCCCGCCACGTCACCGAGATCACGGTAGTGGAGATCGGCCACAATCTCTCCCACCGCCGCCTGCAGCCGGGTGATGTCGAAGAGCGTGCCGTCTGATCGCAACTTCGCTCCCCGCACGGCTACCTCAAGCCGATAGGTGTGACCATGCATACGCGTGGCCGGGCCAAAGTCGCCAACCAGCCGATGGGCCGCCTCAAACTGGGCGTTGACGCCAACTTCGTACATCGGTTTTTTCTCTCTGTTGCTGATGCCGGTGTAACTATACCACATTGCTCCCTGGCGGGAGCAAGGTTGGGTTAGTTTTTTTGTGGAGGGCCGTGCCCTCCACACCTCCCGCACGCTCGTCTCGCGCTGAGGCCAGGGGGGGTTGCGGAGGGCTGCGCCCTTCACACCTCCTGTGCGCTGGTCTCGCGCTGATGTAAACTACACCTTACCCCATCGGTACAATCGGCAACAGGATGCATGACGGGTGCTCGCGGTCGCAGAAGACCAGATTATCGGCCACCTGCGTGTGGGTATGGCGGCCCATTGGCTCACCGGTGTTAGGGTTGAGATCGAAGCGCGGAAAGTTACTACTAGAGATATCGACCCTGATACGGTGGCCAGCAGCGAAGAGGTTACTCGTTGGTGGCAGCGTGATCGTCACCCGGTAGATCTTCCCCTGCTCCATCAGCGTCTCGTAGCTAAAACTCTCACGGTAGCGGCAACGGATGATCCCATCACTCAGGTAGAGGTGGTACCCCTCAGGGTAGTCCTGGCTGGGGGGGTAGACATCGATCAGCTTAGCGGTAAAGTCGGTGTCAGGCGCCGATGAGGCGACAAACAGCTCAACCGAGATCGGCCCCGTCACCTCAACCGCGGTGGGTAGCGGCGCACTCTGGAAGACCAGGACGTCGGAGCGCATGCTGAGTGGCAGGTAGGGCGGCCGACAAGCGACGAGGCCGGGGCGCTCCTGCTGGTGTGCGGGGCCATCGGGCACAATGCTGCGCATCAGCGTAGTCAGCGTGAGGTAGCGCACCCAGAAGGGATCGAGGCCGCCGTCGGGGGGCAGAAACTCGTAGAAGCCGGTCACCGGGCCACCGATCGTCGGCACGGGGTGGGCAGGGTCGTAGCGGAAGCGCGCCGGAGCAGCGAGGCTCTGCGGGGGGGTCGTAGCGAGGCCACCGCCTGGCTGCAGGTAGTAGGCCGTGGGCTGCGTGCGGGCCAGGGGCCACTCACGCTCGGCACGCCACTGCCCACCATGGTCGAGCTGCCCGCGAGCCGTGCGCCGTCCACTCCCACCGCCCATGACGAAGATCTGCACCGGGGGATCCCGCTCCACCCCAGTTGGCTCGTCGCGGAGCCAGTGGGCGAAGAAGCGCAACCGCTCTGGATTGTAGCGCTCGAAGCCCCAGGCCGCATCGGAGCCAAAGTCGACATCGTTGGCCACATAGGTTTCACCACCGATGCGCATCCCGTTGTGGGTCCAGGGGCCCATGATCAGGCGCTGAGGGTTGCGGTTCTGGGCGGCCATCGCCGCAAAGTGGCCAGTCGTCGCAATGGCATAGGGGTCGCCCCATCCGCTACTGAAGGTGGCTGGAATATCGGCGTGGCGTGCGAAGTGGCGGGTGAAGTCGTTGTACTCGGCACCCCAGAACTCGTCGTAGCTCCCCCGCGTGTAGTAGTTGAAGAGGATCTCTTCCAGCCCGGGGATGCCACTCAGGGGGTTGTTGCCCGGCTTGAAGGGAGTGGTATAGACGAGCTCACGCATGCGGCTCATGGCCTGCAGGATCGAGGCGCGGAGCAGCGGATCGGCGAGGGCTTCGTGCGAATCCTGGGCGTGGATGAAGAGGGCACCGAACATGTGGAGCTGCATGGCGCCACCCCAGCGCACCTGGTGGGCGTAGCTGTTAGTCGGGGCTACATCGGGCCAGATCGCGCTCAGGTGCGGGGGGCGGTAGAGGGCGGCATGGGTCTGCACCAGGCCAGGGTGCGAACTGCCCACCATGCCCACGCGCCCGTTCGACCAGGGCTGGGCGGCGATCCACTCGATGGTGTCGTAGCCATCCATGCCCTCTTTGGCATTGGCGGTGTGGCGGTAGCTCCCAAAGTCCTCGGAGTTCTGCCGCCCACGGAGATCCTGCTGCACCGTGACGAACCCTCGCGGGGTGAAGAACTCGGCAATGGTCCCGACGTAGCGCTGCGCCCGTTTGTCGTAGGAGGTACGCAGCAGAATGGTCGGCCAGGCTCCTGGGAGCGGCTCACCATCATGGGCTGGACGGTAGATATCAGTCGCGAGACGCACACCGTCACGCATCGGAACCATCACATCACGGGCCACCACGATCCCATAGTCGGCACGACTACTCATCGCCCCACCTCTTCCTGACGGCGCAGCAGACGCCCGCCACGGGCCCCGCTCAGCAGACCGTCACGTAGCGTCACCACGCCATTCACCAGCACGTGCACCATGCCAACCGCCGGCACGTTCGGCTCCGCTAGGCTACCCCGCTCCGCAAAGGTAGCGGGGTCGAAGATCGCCAGATCGGCACGAGCCCCCACGCGGATAATGCCCCGCTCGCGGAGGGCCAGGCGTCTGGCGGGTAGACCGGTTAGTCGGTAGACGGCTGCTTCAGGCGTCAAGAGGCCCAGTTCACGCACGTAGCGCCGGTAGAACCAGGCTGCCCAGGTGTAGGCGCCATGGAAAACGCTATCGGCCAGTGGCCCATCAGGGGCGAGGGTCGTTGCATCGGAACCGAGCATGCAGTCGTCCTGACAGAAGACCATGTGCGTATCGGCCTGGTTGTAGACGAACGCAGCGATCATCGGCTGGTGGATGGCGTCAGCCTCGGCGTGCAAGATGCTCACGATCGCATCAAGCGGGCTGAGACGCAGTTCGTCTGCGAGCTCGGCCAGGGAGCGTCCCGACCACTCTGGATGGGCACGGCAGCCCAGGAGGAGCACATGATCCCAGCCGGCACGGGCCAGGCGGGTGACAATGGTCGGACGGCTATGCAACTCAGTCCGGAGTGCCGGGCTGCTCAGCACTGCACGAAGCTCGGTTGGGCCACCGGTGAGGGCCCAGGCTGGTAGGGCCGCACTGAGGTTCGTGGTGCCGAAGAGGCGCGTCTGCATATCGTAGCCCACGTCGAGGCCGCGCTGCCTGGCCGCCGCCACTTGCTGGAGCGCTCCCTCAATGGCGCGACGACTATCCTGCTCCAGGCGTGCTACCGAGGAGATGTGGGAGATCTGCAGTGGGACGCCAGCGGCCTCTGCTACGCGGATCGCCTCGGCGATCGCCGCCATGGCCTGCCCCTGCTCGTTGCGGGTATGGGTTGCGTAGATACCCCCCGCCCGTGCGACCTGCTGGCAGAGGGCGATCAGTTCGTGCTCGGCACACCCTCGCTCCGGTCCATACTCGAGCCCCGTCGAGAGGCCGAAGGCGCCGGCTTCGAGCCCCTCGTCCAGATGGTAGTGCATCGCCCGCAGCTCATCAGGCCTGGCGGGGCGCTCTTCGGTGCCCACAGTGGCCAGGCGCAGCTTGCCATTGGGCACCAGGGCGGCAACGTTGACCGCAGGGCGTGCAGCCTCAAGGCGGGCGAAGTAGCCCGCGGTGCCACGCCAATCCATCGCTGGCTGGCTGCGGTGGCCATAGACGTTCAACGCAGCAGGGGCTGGCCCACCCAGGGGTGCGCAGCCGAAGCCACAGTTCCCAATCACCTCGGTGGTCACCCCCTGGCTGATCGCACTGACCGCACGGGGATCGGCCAGCAGGGTGAAGTCGGAGTGGCTGTGGATGTCGATGAACCCAGGCGCCACCAGCAGGCCAGCGGCATCAAGGGTGGCCCGTCCGTGCGCAACGCTCCCTGGGTCGAGGATCGCCGCTACGCGCCCGGCTCGTAGCAGCAGATCGGCAGGACGACTTGCCACACCGCTGCCGTCGACCAGGGTACCGCCAGCAATCAGAAGCTCATCATCACTCATGGCCGTTCAG
>CAIWUD010000150.1 GCA_903915775.1 uncultured Chloroflexota bacterium
GGGCTGGGCAGAGGAGGTAGGGATCGGCGAGTTCGCGCCGCAACGCCGGGTCAGCCGCCACTTCACGCACCATGTTGAGCATGCTAGCGGCAGTACCACCGGAGATACCACCGCGCAGCTGTCTGACGCGCAGCTTTACCTCGGTGCATGGCGCACCAGCGTGGCGCACCGCCTCGCGCTGCAGCAGATAGACACCGAGGTCGGAGGGGATCGAATCGAAGCCGCAGCAGTGGAGAATACGGGCACCAGTTACACGAGCACGCGCCTCATAACGCTCGATCATGCGCCGGATCCAGAGTAGCTCGCCGGTCAAGTCGCAATAGTCCGTCCCTACCTCGGCACAAGCCCGTATGAGTGGCTCACCATACCGTGCGTAGGGCCCAACCGTGGAGACGATCAGTCGTGTTGTTTGGCACATGGTACGCAGCGCCGCATCATCATGCGCATCAGCAACGATCAACGGAAGTTGGGCATACGCCGCACCGAGGCTCTCGCGCAGTGCCGCAAGCTTTTCCACTGATCGTCCGGCGATCGCCCAGCGTAGCTCTCCGTGGGGGTAGCGTTCGGCAAGGTAGCGTACCAGGATCTGACCAACAAAACTCGTGGCGCCAAAGACGATGATGTCGTGCATAGGTTAACTAAAAGGCTGTTGAGGAGCTGAAACCCGATTTTGTCCAGTGTCCACGCTGCGCTTCATGGACCTGTCGCAAGAGTTGAGTGTGCCCCAGATTTAGGGGTCGAGATGGCCAGCTGAGCTATAGCGTCGTGTCCGGTGCACCAGCGAACAGCATGGCGACAGCGAGGAGCAGTTCGGGCAGGCAGGCAAAGCGAACGCTCTGCTCTTCAGCATAGACGGCGGGCGCGTCATAGGTGTCATTGATGAGTGCGTAGTGAAGCAGCGTGCGCGTGGCGGGGTCAACCTCGACATACTCCGCCACCCCGCCACGGGCGTACGTCGCACGTTTATTGGCCATCTCCTCGGCGCTATTACCGGGCGACAACACCTCAACCACGAGATCGGGGGCGCCACGGATGCGCCGATCGTGTACGAGTTGGGCAACGCGCACCGTACGGATGAACAGAAAATCGGGCTGCACCGCGTCGCGTGGCGAGAGAATGACACCAATCGGCGCGGTAAACCAGACGCCGAGGCTACGCTGCTGAGCTGGAACACCAAGCTGTGTAATCAATGAACCAACAATCCATTGATGAAATACACTGGGCGATGTAGCCATGTAGAGCTTCCCATCAATAAGCTCATAGCGATAATCGCCCTCGGGCAGGCCTTCCCAGTGCGCTACTGTCCAGTGACCCTGGGGCGGGCCTTTGAGGGCATGATCCATGAGGATGGGCGAGACGGTGGTTTCAATCAGCTCAGCGGTATCGGCAGCCATCGGCGTTCTCCTGGTGCAGCCATCGATCCAGTGGTATTGTAGCACGTAAGGGTTCGCCCCTCGCCTACGGCGAGATCTGTTCGCTGGCGATAAGTGCGCAAGGTGGCCAAGTCCATAAAAGAAGCCTAGTGTCGCTGTGACACTAGGCTTCCTAAACTGGTGAGCCGGGTGGGGATCGAACCCACGACCCTCTGATTAAAAGTCAGGTGCTCTACCGCTGAGCTACCGGCCCAAGACCTGCTCTATTATAGCCGAGCCTTGAAGTAGCGTCAAAGTAGGCACGACCAGTACGTGTTCACGATCGGGGTAAGCCAACGGGAGGGCAACCACAGGGGGTTGCCCATACGGAGGGGGCCACGAGGGCGAGACGCCCTCGCTCCGGGAGAAGTGTGAACAGTTACCACGACCAACGCATGGGAGGTGTGGAGGGCGAAGCCCTCCGCAAAAAACCCAATCCAACCTACTCACGGGAGGTGTGGAGGGCGAAGCCCTCCGCAAAACAACTTAACCCAACCCTGGCTCTGCCGGAGAGCAGGGTAAACGGCTACTCATAGCGAGAACCATGCTATACTGCCCTACAGGAAATGCCTCCTGTGTAAAGGTTATGCGATGCCCTCACTACCAGTTCCAACGATTATTGAGCGCACGGCCCGCGGTGAGCGCGCCTGGGATATCTTCTCCCGGCTCCTGCAGGAGCGGGTGATCATGATTAGTACGCCGATTGACGATGATATGGCTTCGCTCGTGGTGGCACAGTTGTTGGTGCTACAGCATCAGGATCCTGAGCGTGATATCTGGCTCTACATCAACAGCCCGGGTGGGGTAAT
The DNA here is from genome assembly GCA_903915775.1 of uncultured Chloroflexota bacterium. Taxonomy (GTDB): domain Bacteria; phylum Chloroflexota; class Chloroflexia; order Chloroflexales; family Chloroflexaceae; genus Viridilinea. Next base: position 2,222 of record CAIWUD010000150.1, read on the forward strand.
CCGCGCCGGTTTGGCGATCTACGACACGATGCAGTTGATCAAGCCTGATGTCTGTACCGTCTGTGTGGGGCGTGCAGCCAGCATGGCGACAGTCCTGCTGGCTGGTGGGGCGAAGGGGAAGCGCTTTGCCCTCCCCCACGCGACGATCCACTCCCACCCTGCTGGTGGCGGCGCCGAGGGGTATGCACCCGATGTAGAGATCCAGGTTCGTGAGATGTTGCGCCTTCAGCGGCTGATTCGTGAACTGATGGCGCAAGATACGGGACAGTCGGTTGAGCGTATCGAGCGAGACTTCAACCGTGATGCTTACCTTTCGCCTGCTCAGGCGATCGAGTATGGGCTCATCGATGCGGTGCTCGAAGCGCGGGGTAGTAAGTAGGTAGCTGTTCACCGCTGAGACAACGGCAGGACAACCACAGGGAGTTGCTCGTACGGAGAAGCACCATGAGGGCGAGACGCCCTCGCTCCAGGAGTGAAGCACCATGAGGGCGAGACGCCCTCGCTCCAGGAGTGAAGCACCATGAGGGCGAGACGCCCTCGCTCCAGGAGTGAAGCACTATGAGGGCGAGACGCCCTCGCTCCAGGAGTGAAGCACCATGAGGGCGAGACGCCCTCGCTCCAGGAGTGAAGCACTATGAGGGCGAGACGCCCTCGCTCCAGGAGTGGTTACGTCGGTAGCGCATATTTGCGGGTAGTTAGCCAAGAGCCGTGGCTAGCCAGGTGGCACTTCCCGCGATCACCTCAGGCTCAATCGGCAGTGAGACGTGGCTTGCCCCGCGTACCCGGCGCAACTCACCCCAACCCGTTGTTGCCCGTTCTACCTCTACATCGCTCCCTGGATGGAGCACTGCGTCGTTGCCGGCATAGTAGAGGAGGAGCGGTGGGCGTCGATCGCGTACCCTTACTCGAGCTAGACTACCCAGGAGATCCAGGGCGTCGAAGAGGTCCCAGGTGCCGATCTGCGCTCTAATTCCACTCGTCTGCCATGCGCGTACAACGTGGTAGGCTGTACCGTCACGAAAGAGATGGAGGAGTGGCAGCCTGACGATGCGGATCGCCTCGAGGAGCTGTGCACGGCGGTAGGCGGCCAGCGTAAGGCGCAGCCGTGGTGGGGCCTCCCAGAGTACTAAGGCATCGCAAGGTGCGCCCTCAGCAACTGCCCGTGCGGTTACGGCACTGCCCAAGCTCATTCCAAGCAACCCCACAGCCTGATAGCGTACACTCAACCAGCGCGCTGGTCCCGCGATACTCTCCACAATCTGGGGAAACGCCTGCGGACGTGGACTCTCACCATGGCCATCCAGGTCAACTAAGAGGATGGCCAACCCTATGGCGATGAGGGCATCGACGAGGCGCCAGGCATAGAAACTCTTGTCGCAACCCGAGCCGTGGGCCACACAGACTGCTGCCCTCGCCCCGCCGTGGGGCACTATGTGGAGCGCGGGGACATCACCGTGGGCCGCTGGAATCA
>CAIWUD010000151.1 GCA_903915775.1 uncultured Chloroflexota bacterium
CGCTCGCCGCCGCTCAGATCGCCAACCCGCTTAAAGACATCATCGCCACTGAAGAGGAAGCGGCCGAGCAGCGTGCGTGCTGCCGCTTCACCCAGGGTTGGACGCACACGGGTCAACTCTTGAAGGACAGTGGCATCCCAGAGGAGCAGATCGTGACCCTGGGCATAGTAGCCAATCTGTACCTGGTAGCCCAGACGAGGCTGGCCTTGCAGCGGCTTCAGTTCGTTAATCAACGTTCGCAGCAGGGTTGTCTTACCGCTCCCATTGGGGCCAAGGAGAGCCACACGTTCACCACGGTTCAGTTCAACCCCATCGGCACGTAGGAGGACGCGAGGATCTGAGGCCTGCTGGCGATCGCCGGGGTAGCCAATCACCAGATCGTCGAGGGCCAGGACAAGCTCACCACTACGTAGTTTCGAATCGAGGAAGAGTTTGAGCTTCGTCTGCTCACGGGGGCGCTCGATGGCATGATCACGCTTCAGGCGATCGAGGCGCTTTTCACGCCCCTTCGCTTCGCGGGCGCGCTGGCCAGCCTTGTAGCGCCGGATAAAATCCTCGGTCTTCGCGATAAACTCCTGCTGCGCCTGGAACTCCTTGAGGCGGCGCTCCATCCGCTCGGCCTTGAGCTCGAGGTAGCGGTTGTAGGGGGCAGGATAGTCTTCCAGGCGTCCGAAAGCGATTTCGAGGGTACGCTTAGTCACGCGATCGAGGAAGTAGCGGTCGTGTGAGATAACGATGAGGGTTCCATCCCAGCTGCGGAGGAACTGCTCGAGCCACTCCAGAGCCTCCATATCGAGGTGGTTGGTAGGTTCATCAAGGAGGAGCAGATCTGGGTCGGCGAGGAGGGCCGCTGCCAGGGCGGCGCGCGTCTTCTGGCCACCGGAAAGCTGGGAAAGGCGCTGGTGGTAGTGGGCTTCATGGAAGCCAAGCCCCTGGAGGGTACGTTTGATCCGTGGCTCGATCTCGTAGCCGCCACCATGTTCGAAACGAGCGCTCAGCTCGCCGTAGCGCTCCATCACTTCGGCCCAATCGGGCCTAGAGGTGTCGGCAATCTGAGGCTCCAGGGCCTCCATCTGCAGGCGCAGTTCAGCCAAGTTGCTCAGGGCCGCCTCCATCTCCTCCCAGAGCGTGCGTACGCCACTAAAGCGCACCTCTTGGGCGAGGTAGGCGATGCGTGTCCCGCGAGCCATGGCTACCTGACCTGCGTCGGTACTCTCGAGGCCAGCAATGATTTTGAGCAGCGTACTCTTACCGGCGCCATTGACCCCAACGAGCGCGAGTTTATCGCCACGGGCAACCTGAAAGCTGAGATCGTGGAAGATCAGCTCGGCACCGTAATATTTAGTCAGGCCACCGACGCTCACGAGAGTCATGGCGCGTGTCTCCTCAGAGGATGTTGCAACTGCTCCACCGACAGGGCATTATAGCAGTGCATGGCTCAATTGCCTACGCTGGTGATCGGCAGGGCAACCACGGGGGTTGCCCCAACAGTCGGTTCGCTGAAACGGTTCACCGCTCGGTCAAACCGATCATGATCCGCTCCAACTCCTGGCAGTGGCGCTGCCAGGAGTAGTGCTCAACCAGGCGTTCGCGGGCAGCCAGACCCATGGCACGGGCAGCGGATGGGGTATCGATCAGACGTTTGAGGGTTGCAGTAAGGGCAGGCAGATCACCCTCGGGGTAGAGTAGACCCTCCTGACCATCGCGGATGATCGTATCGAGGGGTGGGATGGCGGCAGTCACCACGGGGAGAGCGGCGGCCATATACTCATAGATCTTCAGGGGCGACCAGAAGAAGCCCGCAGCGCGCAGGGCCGGATGAGGGGCGGTAACGAAGGGGGCAACACCAATATCCGCTTCAGCCAAGAGGGCGGGAACGCGATCGTAGGGCACTGCACCGGTAAAGGTGAAGTGGTCAGCAAAGGGCGCAGCGAGCGCCTCGGTGGCGGAGCGTTCTGGGCCGTCACCAATGAGGGTTACCTGAAGGTCCTGGCCTTGCTGGAGGAGGAGGAGCGCTGCACGCACGAGGTCAGTTGCGCCGTGCCAGGGGCGGAACGAGCCGATAAAGACGATTCTCAGTCTTTGTGACGCCAAACGCTCGGAATGCAGGCGCCCCGTGGCAGCGGCAGTGAAGCGATCGATATCAGCGCCCCAGGGTAGTTCAACAATCTTCGTGCGTGAGATCGAGGCAGGAACCGTGGTATGGAGCGGCGTAATAATCGCTGCTGCGGCGCGGCACTGCCACTCGGCCCAGCGGCGCATCGGCCCACCGAGCATATCGTCGATCCGCCGTTTGTGTACGACAGGGGGATCAACGATCAGGGCATTGACCTCAAGGAGTGCAGGTCGATTGAGTTGTCGCGCGGCGATCAGCCCGACACCGGCAAAGTTGTAGTAGCGCTCCATGATCAGGTCGGGTTGCAGCGAGCGGGCCAGGTGTAGAACCGGGGCTGCAGCAAGGAGCGTGAGCGCTTTGGGAAGATCCTGATGGTAGAGTTGGAAGCCATCCAGGCTGGTAGGGGTGAGGCGGAGGAAGGGGGCAAAGCCAGGCCAACCCTCACGCGATGCCGCAACGAGATGCACATCGTGGCCGAGGCGCGCAAGACCGCGGGCAACCTCATAGGCATGGGTACTACCGCCCAGGGAACCAGGAACAGGGATGCCTGCGGCAAGATAGAGAATACGCATAGGAGAGGCAGGATGTTCCTGGCCCAGATCCCCAGGCTCAGAGGCGCTCGTAGCGCTCGAGATCCATGGTAATGGCGAGAGAACCCGGGCCGGCACGACGAACAATCGCGTGGGCATGCTCAACCTGGGCGTCCTCTAGACCAACGAGGAGGGTGGTATTGCCACGCCGAAGGAAACCGCCCGTTGTTGCCAGCCTCGTCACACGGAAGCCCTGTTCAACGAGTGCA
>CAIWUD010000152.1 GCA_903915775.1 uncultured Chloroflexota bacterium
CGCCGCGGGGCTCGAGCAGACCTGGCGCTACGCCGACGCGATGGGCGCCGAGGAGGCGCACCTGGTCATCTTCGACCGGCGGTCAACCATCCCCTGGGAGGAGAAGATCTGGCAGCGGAGCGAGCAGCACGCCGGGATGGCAATCACCGTCTGGGGGATGTAGCGACCGGTTCACCGTTGAGGTACATCAACGGTAGGACAACCACGGAGGGGGGTGCCCGCCCGGGGGTGCCACCCGAAGACACCGAGCATGCGCTCGGTGATCCCAGGTTCGCATGAGCAGCGTGGAGAAGTGTGAACAGTTACTCGTCTCATTGACAGGGCCAAGTCATTGCACTACACTGAGCGTATGGGTCGAGTCATTGCGGTTACGAATCTGAAGGGTGGGATTGGGAAGACGACGACGGTCGTCAACTTGAGCGCAGGTCTGGCGCTGAAGGGTGCTCGTGTACTCCTAGTCGATGTTGATCCACAGGGCAACCTGAGCATGGCCCTCGGGGTAAGCGCACGCCGCACCCTCTACAATGTCTTGGTAGAGGATGCACAGGTAGCAGATTGCATCACCTCAGCACGCCCCAATCTCGATCTCCTCGCTGCGGATGCGGCGCTCCTGGTGGCCCAACCTGAGCTCGCCCAGCGCCCCAACTGGTCGCGGCTAGTTGAGCAGGCTATTCGACCGGTTCGTAGCGCGTACGACTTTATCATCATCGACTGTGGCGGGTCACTTACCGTACTCAATCTGAACGCACTCCACGCCGCGAGCGACATCGTGGTACCAACCACCGTGGAGCCCTTTTCGCTCAAAGGACTCAGCATGCTGGTTGAGCAACTGGTGCGTGTGAAGGGTAGTGCGAGCAGCCTCAGGGCGATCGTACCCACGCTCTACGATCCGCGCACACGCCAGGCGGTTGAACTACTCGATCAGCTACGGGCAACCTACGGCAACCTGATCACCGAGCCAATTCGCGTCAATGTGCGCCTCTCAGAGGCATCAGCCCAGGGGCAGACGATCTACGAATTTGACCCCCGTTCGCGCGGTGCTGCCGACTACGCACGTCTAGTCGAGCAGTTGAGTGCGTGGTGGGCATTTACGGTTCCGACGCCGATAGTGGCCGCTACCGAATCTGATCCTACACCGGCAACACCGGCACAAACGCCACCCGAGCATGCCAGACCAGTGGTTGCCGGCATTGGTAGCCCCGAGACGCTGACCTGTCCCCACTGCGGGAAGGGGCTCCAGCGAGCGACGGTGGCTGGCTACCGGGTGACCTACTGTAACCAGTGCCACTACCGCAGGCAGGAGCTCATCTCAGGGCCGCGGCGCTAAACGATACTACGCAGCATCTACGGCCTTATAGCCGCCACGCCCCCGTGGAGAGAAGGCATCAGTAAGATTATTGATGATGGCACTGGCCAGTTGGAGCTCGTGGCGCAGCACGCCGCGCAGCGTGGTGAGATCGCGCTCAGTCCACTGCTCAAAGATATCGGAGACGGTGCTGCTCACCAGTTGAAGATGGTCGAGCTGGAGGCGTTGGGCACCGGGCATGTAGATACGTCGTACCTCAACGGCAATTGGCTCCATCTCGATCGCTTCACTTGGATAGTAGCGCTGGAAGGCCGTATGGACGGCGCGCTGGAACATGCGCACTAACTCAAGGTCGCTGCGTTCCTGCTCGCGGAGCACCGTCACCGTATAGGTCCAGGTGAGGTCAAGAGGCTCAATGGGCAACTCGCGCCCTTCGGCAATCAGTTGGTGGAGGGCCGACCAGATAAAGTTAAGCTCGAGATAGGGCGGCATACTATCGCTAGTAAGGGGTTCATCGTGCTCGGGGAAGAGCTCGATCTTACAGGTGCGATCGTGGGTCGAGGGGATAACACTCTCCACAAAGGCGTGCTCATGCAGTCCGGCTGCCACCCAGGCGTCCTCCAGCCCCATCACCAGGTCGTCATAGGTCAACATTCCACTAGCCCCTACATGAGCCGCCAGAGTGGCGACATGCGTTACCGGTTGCGAGGCCAAGGGCCCCTACGAACCCCCACGAGGGGGATAGCTCTACTGAGCGTGCTTCAGCTTTTGTTGCGCTAGCATGATCGACTAGCGGCACCAAGGTTGGGTTGGTTTTTTGTGCAGGACTTTGCCCTCCACATCTCCCATCGAACGGTCAAGCCAGCCTGCCAAACCTCTTCACATCTGATCCAGATAATCTTTGAGGAGCTTCCCAAGGCGAGGGTGGCGCAGCTTACGCAGCGCTTTGACCTCGATCTGACGTACGCGTTCGCGGGTCACACCGAAGGCACGTCCAACCTCTTCGAGGGTACGTGGTTGACCATCGGCGAGGCCATAGCGCAACTCAAGGACCCGGCGCTCGCGCTCCGTCAGTTGATCCAGGGCCGTCGCGATCTGCTGGCGCAACATCCCACTTGCGGCAGCATCATCGGCATCGAGGGCGTGGGGATCGGGAATAAAGTCGGCTAGGGTGCTATCAGCCTCCTCACCCACTGGAGTAGCCAGCGAGACAGGATCCTGAGCAGTACGACGCAGTTCGCGGAGCTTCTCCTCGCTCATCTCGAGATGGTGGGCCAGTTCGCTATCGTTCGGCTCACGCCCGAGGCTCTGCGTCAAGTGGCGGCGGGCGGACTGAATACGATTCAAGGTCTCGCCGAGGTGTACCGGGAGACGCACCAAGCGCGACTGGTCGGCCAAGGCCCGTGAGAGGGCCTGCTTGATCCACCAGGTGGCGTAGGTGCTGAACTTGAAGCCCTTATCGTGGTCAAACTTCTCGATGGCGCGGAGCAGACCGAGGCTACCCTCCTGGATGAGGTCGAGGAGGGGCAAGCCGCGGTCGCGGTAACGCTTCGCAATACTTACCACCAGGCGCAAGTTTGCAGCCGCCATCTGCTGGCGGGCTTCGTTACCGGAAGCGATCTGGGTACGGAGCGTCATGGCCTCACGGCTCTCAGGGGGAACCAGCTTAATCTTCTGTTCAGCAAACTGGCCACGCTGGATGATCTGCGCCAGACGTTTCTCTTGTTCAGCAGTGAGGAGCGGTACCTGGCCGATCTCCCGCAGGTAGAGGCGTACGCTATCGCCGAGGAGGGCATCGGAGAGGCCTTCATCGAGGTCGACAATAACCGTACTGAGGTGCTCCTCTTCGACTGTTGGCTCATCAGCCGAGTCACGGACAGGAATACCAGCCTCGCTGAGCGCCGCATAGATCGTATCAATAGCCTCCAGGTTCTCTTCAGGGTTAGGAACCAGGGCCTGGATCTCTTCAAAAGTCACGAAGGTGCGCACTCGGCCCTGCGTAATCAGGGCCTGGAGAGCTTCTGGTTGAATAGCTTGACTCTGGCGCGCGGCTTCGGGTTGCGGTTGGGACATGATACTTCCTTCGGTGGCCAGATCCTGGTTGTTCTTGGGTCCATGCCGGTGTTGAGGTAGGGCTAGGCGCAGGGTGAACCAGGGGAGCAGGTAGGGGATACCGACCATACCAGATAGTACAGATACGGAATGTTCCAGGATCGGCCATTCCAGGTCATGGTAGTGGAGGGCTAGAACCTCACTACCACTAGGGCTCTATTTTAGCATACTCGCCGGGGAGAGCTCCGGAGAGGAGTCTGCGCACACTCTCCGCATCAGAGGCAGCGAGGGCCTGTGCCGCGAGGGCCCGTGCTGCAGCAGCATCAGTGGCGCGAATGGCAGCGCGTACATAAGGCAAGGCTGGCGGTGCGCAACTCAACTCATCGACACCGAGACCAATCAGCAGCGCTGTAGCCAGAGGGTCACCGCCAAGCTCACCACAGACCGCAACGTGGCGCCCGTGGGCGTGGGCAGCCGTACATGTCAACTCGATCAGGCGCAGCACCGCGGGATCGAGCGGTTGGTAGAGGTTAGCAACCCGGCTGTTCCCGCGATCACAGGCCATGGTGTACTGGGTAAGATCATTGGTGCCGATCGAGAAGAAGTCGGCCTCGCGGGCGAGTGCAGCAGCATTGAGGGCTGCAGCGGGCACCTCGATCATGACACCAAGCTGCAGATCGGTGGCGTAGGGTAGGCCCTGGGCCGCCAATTCAGCTTGAGCCTGGGCAAGTAGCGTGCGTGCCTGGCGCAGTTCGGCGACACTGCTCACCATAGGGAGCATCACGCGGATATCGGCAGCGGCGCCGGCGCGGAGGAGGGCACGGAGTTGGGGCAGCAGAATCTCGGGGCGACTGAGGCCGATACGAATGCCACGCCAACCCAGGAAGGGGTTGTCCTCCTTGGGCAAGGGGAAGGCAGGGAGATGTTTGTCACCACCGACATCGAGGGTACGCACAGTGATGGGCTGCGCAGGCAACTCGGCAGCCACTGCGCGGTAGAGCGCCAACTGCTCCTCTTCGCCTGGTAGGTCGTTGCGCTCGAGGAAGAGCAGTTCTGTACGCAGGAGGCCAACACCGGCGGCACCCCACTCGTAGGCTGCGCGAGCCTCAGCAGCGGTCGAGGCATTCGCCACCAGCATAACCTCCTGGCCATCACGAGTCACGGTGGGGAGACGCGCTGCTGCACGTAACTCCTGCTCGCGAGCCGCGGCAGTAGCCATACGGTCGTGCACCTGCGCCTGCTCATCACCATCTGGATCGAGCACAAGGGCGCCCTGCTGACTATCGATAGCCAGCGTCATGCCGTCACGCACCTGCTCAAGTAGATCGTGACCGATCCCCACCAGTGCAGGGATGCCCAGACCACGGGCGAGAATCGAGGAGTGGGCGGTGAGCCCACCGGCGGCAAGGGCAAACCCGAGCAAGAAGTCCCGTGGCACACTCATGAGATCGGAGGGACCGAGATCATGGGCCACTACGACCGCCGGCGCCGCCAGGCGCTCGCCGAGAGTCTGTTCGCCAGTGAGGATACGCTGCACCTGGCGGGCCACATCACGGAGATCGATCGCCCGGGCACTGAGATACTCATCGCCGAGCTCCTCGAGCAGTTGAGCTTGGATCTCGGCGGCACGCATGATCGCCTCGGCAGCGGTCAGTTCGTCCGCACTGATGAACGCTTCGGCCTGCTGCTGGAGTGCCGGATCGGCCAGGAGCATACGGTGGGCGGCAAAGATCTCAGCCTCATCGAGACGGTTGGCCTGGGTAAGTGCCGCCTCGTGATGCGCAATGGCAGCATCGGCCTGCTGCATGGCATCAGCGAGACGAGCTAACTCAACCTGGGCAGAGACCCCGAGTTCGGTAGGAGTTGAGCTTGGCTCGGATGGACGGTAGACGAGGGCCGGGCCAATAGCAAGACCAGGTGCAGCAGAAAGGCCATGGAGCACAGAAGGCATAGTGGCACCTACATTTCGGGGGTGTGGTAACAGCGTATAGAGAGCAGTGAACTTGTCTGCGCATTATATTGTACCATTAGGCATGCTTCCATGTTGGCTACGCCAGCCTGACCGTTTGGCCCTCCCCGGGCGGGGTGGGGGGGGTTCGCGGAGGGCGTTGCCCTCCGCACCTCCCGTCGAACGGAGAGCGGCTGCGCCAGCCTGGCCGTTTGGCGCGACCAGGGCTAGGTTGGGGGGGTTCGCGGAGGGCGTTGCCCTCCGCACCTCCCGTCGAACGGAGAGCGGCTGCGCCAGTCTGCCCGTTTGGCGCGACCGGTGTGGGGTGAGGGGGGGGCGTGGCAGGCGGAGCCCTTTCCTCCCCACTGCTGGTACAATACAAGTATTCGTACATCCGCATGGTAACCGTTCACCCAGGAAGGTGTGGAGGGCTACGCCCTTCACAAAAAATTCAAACCTTGGTCGCACTAGGGAGAAGGGTGAACAGATATTTCGCATGGCGTGGAGAAACATCATGAACCAGAACGACCGATTTACCCTGTTGCGTGACGAGCAGGTGCGTGAGATCAACGCCCGTGCCCGCCTCTACCGGCACGAGCGCAGCGGTGCCGAACTGCTCTCCATTGAGTGCGATGATGAGAATAAGTGCTTCGGGATCACCTTTCGCACCCCACCAGATGATCACACGGGGATCGCACATATCCTCGAGCATTCCGTGCTCTGCGGTTCGCGCAAGTACCCGGTGAAGAAGCCCTTCTTCGAACTGGTGAAGAGTTCGGTCCAGACCTTTCTCAACGCCATGACCTATCCGGATAAGACGACCTACCCAGTCGCTTCGACCAACCTGACCGACTTCTACAACCTGGTCGATGTCTACCTCGATGCGGTCTTCTTTCCGCGTCTCGGCCCTGAGGTATTGAAGCAGGAGGGTTGGCACTTTGCGTTAACGGCAAAGGATGGACCCCTCAGCTTTGGTGGAGTGGTCTTCAATGAAATGAAGGGCCAATACTCCTCACCCGACTACCTCCTCTACCGGGCCGGTGCGGCTGCGCTCTTTCCCGATACAACCTACGGTGTTGCCTCGGGCGGCGATCCGAAGTATATCCCCAATTTGACCTATGAAGCCTTTCAGCGCTTCCATACCACACTCTACCATCCATCGAATGCCCGCATCTTTTTCTACGGTGATGACGACCCGCAGCGGCGCCTGGCGCTCCTTGACGACTACTTGAGCCAGTTTGAGGCGCTGGCGAACCCCTCGCAGATCGCACTGCAACCGCGCTTCACCGCGCCGCGTGCAGTTGAACAGCGTTACAGTGCACCTAGCGACGGAACCGCCGCGAAGGGTATGGTCACCGTCAACTGGATGTTGGGCGAAGAGCAGGATATTACCCGTACCCTCGCCCTCGACATCCTGAGCTACGTGCTCCTTGGCACATCAGCGGCACCACTCTACCAGGCCCTCATGGACTCGGGACTGGGTGAGCGACTCACCGGTGGGGGGTACAGCGATGGGACGCTCCAGCACAGCTTCAGTGTTGGTCTAAAGGGGGTCAACCCCGACCATGCCGAGGCGGTCGAGCAACTGGTCCTGGACACCCTCACACGTTTGGTGGAGGAGGGGATCGAGCAGGAGCAGATTAGTGCGGCACTCAATACGGTCGAGTTCTCGCTGCGCGAGAACAACACCGGTTCGTTTCCACGGGGGTTGAGCCTGATGCTGCGCAGTCTGAACCGTTGGCTCTACGATGGTGACCCCCTGGCCCCATTGCGTTACGAAGCACCCCTCGCCGCGATTCAGGCCACCCTGGCCCGCGGTGAGCGGCTGTTTGAGGGGTTGATTCGTGAGACACTGCTCGACAATCCCCACCGCGTACGGGTACTCTTGCGTCCTGACAGCACGCAGACCGAGCGTGATACTGCTGAAGAGCGTAGTCGGCTGGAGGCGGCACGAGCGGCGATGGATGAAGCTGAGCTCGACCAGATCATCGCTGAAACCCAGGCGTTGCGAGAGTTACAACAGCAGCCAGATCGTCCCGAGGATCTGGCAAAAATCCCCACCTTGCGCCTCACTGACCTCGATCGGCAGAGTAAAGCGATCCCGAGCGAACTGCGCGAGGCGGGCGACCGTCCGCTGCTCTACCACGACCTCTTCACCAACGGGATCATCTACCTCGATCTCTCGTTCGATCTCCGGGCGCTCCCCCCAGAACTCCTGCCTCTCGTCCCGCTCTTCGCCAGCGCCCTGACCGAGATGGGGACGGTAGAGGAAGATTTTGCACGACTGGTGCGCCGTATCGGGCGCACGACTGGTGGGATCTGGGCTGCGCCGATGACGGCGACCCATCTGCAGAGTGGTGACTACCTCGGACGCTTGACCGTACGGGGGAAGGCGACGCTGGCCCAGGGTCCGCAACTCCTAGCCATCCTGCGTGACATCCTCCTTGGCCTACGGCTTGACGATCGCGAGCGCTTCCGTCAGATTGTCACCAGAGCGCGTGCAGGTAAAGAGTCGTCACTCGTGCCGAGCGGCAACTTCTACGCACGGAAGCGTGCCGCTGCCCGCCTGGCCCCAACCGAGTGGGCCGACGAGCAGATGGGTGGGATCGCCAGTCTCTTCTTCTTGCGCGATCTGGAGCGCCGGATTGCCGAGGATTGGCCTGGTGTGCTAGGCCAACTGGAGCAGGTGCGCACCCACCTGATCAATCGTAGCGGGTTGATCGTCAACCTCACCCTCGACGAGGCCCACGCACGCACATTCACCCCACACCTAGACGAGTTCGTGGCCACGCTCCCCCAGACGCCCTACACCCCTGCCCACTGGTCCGTGGCTGCCCCGGGTGCTGGTGAAGGGCTGATCATTCCCGCCCGAGTCAACTATGTCGCACGCGTGGTCAACCTGCGCAGTCTCGGAGTGGAGATTGGCGGGGCGGTAGGGGCCGTGACACGCTGGCTCAGCATTGGCTACCTGCTCGACCGCATCCGTGTGCAGGGTGGAGCGTACGGTGCTAATTGTAGTGTGGATCGCACCAGCGGTATCTTTGCCGCCAGTTCGTACCGCGACCCGAACCTCCTGGGCACCCTACAGGTCTACGCCGAGCTGGAGAACTTTCTGCGCAACGAGAGTCTCGACCAGTTGGCGCTCGAGCGGGCGATCATCGGTACGATTGGTGACCTTGATGGCTACCAACTGCCCGACGCGAAGGGCTTCACGGCACTAGTACGCCACCTGACGGGGGTGAGCGATGCGTGGCGCCAGCAGATCCGCGAACAGATCCTTGGCGCCACTGTGGCGGATTTCCGTTCGTTTGCCGAGGCGGCCGCCGCCCTGCGTGAGCATGGCGTCACAGTGGTGCTCGGCTCAGAAGAGGCAATCCTGGCAGCTAATCAGAGCACCCCAGGCCTTCTCACCCCAACGAGAGTTCTGTGACCTGGTTATGAACCTCCTGCCTGAGATGTGGAGGGCTTCACCCTCCACACAAGACTCCAACCCGGCCCTGGTAACGCCTGACGGTCATACCGGTGCAGGCAAACATCGAACCATCCTCAAGGAGCAGACATGAGCGTCAAGCCCGTGGCCACCCAACTACCCACCACCGACGACCGCCGCGAGTTAACCGGATGGTACTTCTACGACTGGGCCAACTCAGCTTTTTCAACCACCGTGGTAACCGTCTTCCTGGGCCCCTACCTCACCAGTGTGACCCGCAGTGCAGCGGATGCGAACGGCTTCGTCTACCCGCTGGGGATCCAGGTAGCGGCAGGCTCCTTCTTTCCCTACATGGTCTCCCTCTCCGTCCTGCTCCAGGTCGTCCTACTGCCCATCCTGGGCGCGATTGCCGACTACTCCCACCTCAAGAAGGCGATGCTGGGCGCCTTTGCATACATAGGTGCCTTTGCCACTATGGGGATGTACTTCCTCCAGGGCGACAACTACCTCCTTGGCGGACTCCTCTTCCTGGTCGCTAACCTCGCCTTTGGCGCCTCGATCGTCTTCTACAATGCCTTCTTACCCGAGATCTCCAGCCCTGATCGGCGTGATGCGGCGTCGTCCCGTGGCTGGGCCTTCGGCTACTTGGGCGGGGGCATGCTACTCCTACTCAATCTCCTGCTCTTCAACAATGCAGAGGCGTTCGGACTCGATCAGGGGATCGCGGTACGCATCAGCCTCTGCTCAGCCGGCCTCTGGTGGGCCATCTTCACGCTGATCCCGATGGTGACTCTCCGCAACCGTGGTCGCGCACGACGCCTCACCACGGGCGAGCACTACCTCACCGTGGGCTTTAAGCAGTTGGCCCACACCTTCGGCCAGATGCGACGCTACCCGCAGACGCTACTCTTCCTGGCGGCCTACCTGCTCTACAACGACGGCATCCAGGCCATCATTGCGCTCGCCTCAGTCTTTGGCGCCGAGGAGTTAGGGTTGCCGCAAGGTGTCCTAATCCCAGCTATCCTGATGGTCCAGTTTGTCGCCTTCTTTGGCGCCCTCGGCTTTGGGTGGATGGCGCAGCGCATCGGGGCCAAGCGAACCATCCAGATCAGTCTACTCATCTGGACCGCAGTGGTCATCTACGGCTACTTCATGCCCCGAGAGGAGCCAACGCAATTCTTCCTCCTAGCCGGGGTGATCGCCCTAGTTCTTGGTGGGAGCCAGGCCCTCAGTCGCTCGCTCTTCTCACTCATGATCCCGACTGGGCAAGAGGCCGAGTATTTCAGTATCTACGAGATCAGTGAGCGGGGAACGAGTTGGCTCGCACCACTCTTCTTTGGGCTGGCCCTCCAATTCACGGGGAGCTACCGTATCGCCCTCGTCTCGCTCATGATCTTCTTCATCGCCGGGCTCGGATTCCTCTTCTTCGTCAATATCAGGCGCGCCGTCGAAGAGGCTGGCAATGTAGCGCCGTCCCATGTGTGACGCACGTTGGGAAGCGTGGAGGCATGTGTTCCTCCACGCTTCTTCGGGCTAGCCTGCCAATGTACCGAGGGCGAGCGTACCGCCCTCGTCTCACTGGTGATACCCGATCGCCCCCGTTCACGCTACCTACGCCTATGGTATGCTGTGAGCAGCGATGATTGCGCCACACCTGGAGGTGCCCCATGCGCTTCTTCACCACCGAGGGTCCCGTCAACCCGGCAGATCACTACTGTTTGCCACCCTTGGCCCGCATCGACATGGCGGAGATCCGCGAGCTGATCGCCCAGAAGAAGTACTTCCTGCTCCACGCCCCGCGCCAGACCGGCAAGACCAGTTGTCTCCTCGCCTTGGCCGACCTGCTCAACCAGGAGGGCACCTACCAGTGCGTCTACGCCAACCTCGAGACCGCCCAGGCCCTGCGCGAGGATGTTGACCGGGCCATCACTGTTATCGTGAGTGAAATTGCGCACTGGGCCGGGTTGATCAGTAGCGAGGAGACTGTCCCGACCCTCGCCCGTGCCGTCCTCGCCGACACCCCGCCTGCCCGTGCCTTGGGCACCTTCCTCACCCGCTGGTGCCAGCAGGCCGATAAACCCCTCGTCCTCCTCCTCGACGAGGTCGATGCGCTCGTTGGTGACACGCTCATCGCTCTGCTGCGCCAACTGCGCGCGGGCTACCCCACCCGCCCCCACGCCTTCCCCCCGAGCGTGCTCCTCTGCGGCGTGCGTGACCTCCAGGACTACCGCATCCACTCCGCTCGTGAGCAGCAGGTGATCACCGGAGGTAGTGCCTTCAACATCAAAGCCAAATCACTCCGCCTCGGCGACTTCAGCCAACCTGAGGTGGAAACCCTGCTTGCCGAGCATACCCAGGAGACGGGTCAGATCTTCACGCCTGCCGCGCTCGCCCTCGTCTGGCAGTTGACCCAGGGCCAGCCTTGGCTGGTCAACGCCCTCGCCTACGAGACCACCTGGGAGATGGCGGCGGGACGCGACCGCAGCCAGGCCATCGATGCACCGCAGATCCAGCAGGCGAAGGAGCAACTCATCCTGCGCCGGGTCACCCACCTTGACCAGTTGGCCGATAAGCTCCGCGAGCCCCGTGTGCGCCGTGTGGTCGAACCAATGCTGCAGGGTACCGAGATGGATCGCACCACGACGATCGACGATATGCAGTACGCGATTGATCTCGGCCTCGTCCGCCGAACCAGCGAAGGCCCCCAGATTGCCAACCCGATCTACCGCGAGGTGATCCCCCGCGAGCTGACGATCATCGCGCAGATGAACCTCGAGGCGCAGCAGCAGACGGCCTGGTACCTGCACCCCGAC
>CAIWUD010000153.1 GCA_903915775.1 uncultured Chloroflexota bacterium
GATCCATCACAGAAGTAGACCGCATCAGGCTGACACAGGTTGGCGATATCGGTGATCCACTCCCTCAACTGAGCATGTTTGATGTACTCCGGGAACTGCATGTGCCCCTCCCTGGACTCGTACGCGAAGAAACGATTCCGTCACGGAGCAGGGCCGGTTTGAACCACAACCCCTGCTTCCAACCGCCCACTCCCTGGTTTGAATGGCCCAATCATACCACACCGTATTACCGATTGAGCAACAAAAGTTGCACAAGAAACCATACGCATTTCACAACTGAGGGGTAGGCCAACCGGGCTACCACAGGGGGCTGCCTCAGCATGCGGTGCGCTGCTCCGGGGGAGGCGTGAACAGGTACGATTCCTCAGGATGAGTCCTTCTGCCCGACATCGTCGCCATGCTCACGATCAACAGCCATAAGTTTGCGCATGCGAGCATAGACCCGCTCAGCCTGAGCAGTCTCTCCCTGGCGCGTTAAGAGGTCGCCGAGGAGCATGTAGGCTTCGCGATCCTGCTGATCGAGGGCAATGATCTGGTGCAACTCGGCGATAGCCTGGGAGTAGTTCTGCTGCTGCACGAAACGGTGGATCAGCCACTTCTTGGCAGCGATCGCCTCCGGTGTCTGGCGCATCAGGGTGTAGATCAGCGCCAACCAGTGGCGTGCCTCCAGATCGTCTGGTGCGATCCGCAGAACATGGGCGCAGATTGCCCTGACCTGCTGCAGGTTGCCAACCATCCAGTAGACCTGGGCGACCTCCTGGAGGGCAGTTACGCTCTCCCGCAACTGACCAGCCTTGTACGCTCGTTCGGCAACCTGGATCAGACCGGCCACACCTCGATCCAGATAGCCACGGCGCAGCTGTAGGCGTGCCAGGCGCATCCCTAGCGCCGCATGGTTCGGTGCGAGCCGATGGGCATGTTCCAGGAGTTCGAGTGCTCGATCGAGTTGCTGTTGCGCCTCGTAGCGGAGGGCGAGTTCATCAAGTTGTGCTAGTGCCAGGAGCAATTTACCCTGATGGACATAGATATCAGCCAGCGCCATAACTACTGCCGTATCGTCAGGCAGGAGCGCTCGTGCCTCAGTCAGGGCCTGCTCCGCAGCGGGGAGGTCCCCCATCGAGCGGTGGAGCTCAGCGATGCGCCGGGCCAGTTCACTTCGATCGGGCGGATGCGCAAAGGCGTGAGGACTCGGCGAGGCGTGCGCTAGGGGAGCAGGCGTGAGCAGCGCGTGGCGTAGCTGCTGTAGGGCGCCCTCAGGGTTGCCCAGGGCGAACTGGCTCATCGCTGCAGCCCAGGCAATCAGGGCGGGGGGGAGGAGGGGATCGGCGCGATCGGTGATCAACACCTCAGCCTGCTCCAGGCTGAGGAGTGCCGAGGTATGGTGATCGGCCTGCTGTTGGATGAGGGCTAGGATATAGTGGAGGCGAGCAGCATCGGCGCTGACCAGGGCAGCGCGATACTCTGCCTGTACTGGCCCAAAAGTGTCGGGCTGTCGCTTCAGCAGGTCGAGCAGGGTGGCAAGGGAGTCCCAGATCGTCGTCGGCTGTGCATCCATGAGCGCCAAGGTGATATTGAGTCGGGCTACGGCTACGGGATCGTCGGGCACTCCCAGTTCGAGTGCGCGGCGGAACTCACCGAGGGCAGCTTCGTAGCGCCCCAACTTGAGCAGGGTCAATCCATACTGCGCGTGAACTTCACGGTTAGCCGGTGCCCACTGCAAAAGACGGCGGTACGCCTCGAGCGCCCTACCGGTCTGGTCGAGGCGCAGATCGGTTGCAGCTATTTGCAGCAGCTGCGCCACCGCCTCATCGAGACGCCCAGCAGCATGCAGCAGTTCAGCTAGACGTGCACGGGGGCCAGTCGAATCGGGGGCGAGCTCAATCAGGCGGAAGTAGACATCGATAGCCTGCGTAAACTCACCGCGCATAGAGAAGGTGTCGATCAGCAGCTGATACTTGGTCAACGCTTCCGCAGGACGGCCCTGATGCTCATAGATCTCGCCCATGCGCAGGTGGATGGGCAGATAGAGCGGATCGCGGCGAATAACCTCATGGCAGGCATCGAGGGCAGCATCAAAGAGGCCCTGCGCAAGGTAGTGACCGCTCAGCTCAATCCACTCGGTGAGGGAGGTGGTCAGACCAGAGGTGTTGAGTGTGGTCACAGGGAGGGGCGAACTGGCCGGTGTAGCAGGAAGTGGCCGTAGCGGCTCATCACCACCTGCGTGCTGCTGCTCCGTGCGTGGTCGATCGGTCACGGGGCGCAGTTTGGCCCAGATCGATCCTGTTGAGCGATCCGACCGATTGGGCGCCTCTGGCACCGGATCGCTCACCCGCTCCAACGAGCCACTGCCCATAGTGCGCAGCTTGGCGAACATATGACGATCCGACAGCTCCTGTGCACGCTGCTTCAGCTCGGTGGCCCGTTCACGACCCCAGCGCTTCCCCTCGAGAAAGCTGGCCAGGGCGCCATAGAGTGCTGCAGCGCGTGCAATATCGCCGATCTGCTCATAGATCATCGCTGCGCCCACATACATCTGAATCAGATCATCAGCCTCATTGCGCCCAATCGTCTGCAGATCAACCAGGCGGATCGTCTGCTCAAACTCCTCGGCGGCCTGGGGCAGACGGCCCAACGCACGGTAGCTCTGGCCAAGGGCGAAGTGGGCAGAGAGGGCATACTCGGGATCGGTCACCGCACGGCTCAGCAGAGCGACCGCCTGTTCATGGGCAGCTTGGGTCTGGTAGATCAGGCCCAGTGAGTAGTAGAGATCGGCCCGTTCAAGTCCGCCAGCAAGGGCCTGCTCGTAGAGGGTGATCGCTGCGCTACTATTTCCAGCCTCCTGGGCGTGTTGAGCCTGCTCAACCAGCTTCTCGAGGGCGAACTGCTGCGAGCGAAGGGCCCCAGTTCTCCCACTCCCACGTTTGCCGTGGGCTTCGGAGCCAACGTTCTGTTCCGGGCTCAAGCCAGCTGCACGGGCCATGCGTTCGCGGAGCTGCGCTATCAACTCCTTTGCTTCAAGGCTACCCGGCTCCAGGCGTAGAGCCGCCTCAGCCGCTTCAGCCGCCTGATCGATCCGTTGCGCCTCGCCGTGGCGGTGCGCCAGTGTGAGCCATTCAGCGGCAGCTTCACGCGGCAGGCTTGCCTCTGCATAGAGCCGAGCCAGATCCTCGCGCTGTGCATCTGCTTCAGGCTGCAGCTTCAGCAGTTCACGCAGCGCCTCAGCGGCCTGGAGGGGACGGCGTTGAGCGTGGTGAAGATCGGCCAGCGCACGATAGCTCGCGATTGCCTGGCGATCACCCTGCCGCGCCTGGGCCTGAGCGATGTAGCTGAGGAAAAAGGGATTACCAGGATCGGCGGTCAACAAATCGGTGAAGAGTTGCAGTGCCCGATCGAACTGCCCCGTGTGGAAGAGGGCGACGGCAGCGTTCGTGCGAGCGTCGCCCTCATGGGGAAACTCCTGGAGCGCCCGAACTGCCGCTTTCAGTGCATCAGCCCACCGATTCTGGCGAGCAGCTTCGCGGCTCTGCTCCATTGCCCGTTCGAAAATAGCACGGTTGCCTGACATAGGATCGATTCCCCCCCGGCCAGGGGTGAGTGAACTACCGGTAGGGTACCTCCGGCGCAGCGCGGTTGCGCACCTGCACTCAGAGGCCGAGGAGCGTCAGGATCAGCGCCTTCTGCACATGCAGACGATTTTCAGCCTGATCAAAGACGACCGAACGCGAACTATCAATCACATCGGCGGTCACTTCTTCCCCGCGATGAACGGGGAGGCAGTGCATAAAGATCGCCTCGGGGGCTGCCTGGTTCATGAGGCTCCTGTTGACCTGGTAGGGTTGAAAGACGGGGCGGCGCCGGGCCGCTTCATGCTCTTGGCCCATAGAGGCCCAGACATCGGTGTAGAGGGCGTGAGCCTGCGCAAC
>CAIWUD010000154.1 GCA_903915775.1 uncultured Chloroflexota bacterium
ACCACGAGTTGGGGTGTGAGCACCCGGCTGATCGGCGCACTAATCATGACCCACTCCGACGATGAGGGGCTAGTTTTACCGCCACGCCTCGCCCCCACGCAGGTGGTCCTCGTGCCCATCTACAAGAATGACGCCGAGCGTGCGAGCGTGATGAGCGCGGTGGAGCGGATCACCGCAGAGTGGCAGGGTCGCCTGCGCTTCAAGATCGATCAGCGCGACAATCTGACGCCAGGGTTTAAGTTCAATGAGTGGGAGCTCAAAGGCGTTCCACTCCGTGTAGAGGTAGGCCCGAAGGATGTTGAGAAGGGGAGTGTGGCCGTGGCGCGCCGCGACATCCCTGGGCGTGAGGGGAAGCGTTTCCTCCCCCAGGCTGGGCTCACCGAACAGCTCGAGGCGCTCCTCGCCGAGATCCAGTCGACACTCTTCCAGCGGGCCCTGGCGTTCCGTGAACACCATAGCGCCCACGTCAACAGCTACACCGAGCTCCAGCAGCAGGTCGAGCATGGCTTTGCGTGGGCCTACTGGGATGGTACCAACGAAGATGAGCGGCGGATCCAGGAAGAGACACGGGCAACTATCCGCTGCATCCCGCTCGCACAACCCGCTGAGCCAGGCCGCTGCGTCTATACTGGTCGCGAAACCGGACGGCTCGTCGTCTTCGCCCGCGCCTACTGAACAACTTATCCCGATTCTGTGCATAAGCTGTGGAAAAGACGTACATTTACCCTCAACGTCAGTCATCCCAGCCTTCATGAGATTTTTTCTGTGGAGGGATTCGCCCTCCACGCCTCCCGGCTATCTCGACAAAAACTACTCGCCATACTACAATATTCATTGGGCCCGATCATTTCCTTCGCCCTCAGAGCTGTCAGAAATACATGCGCAGATTTGCACTCTGGTTTACAGCTATACTCTTGGTGTCGGCTGTCGTATGGGTTCCCGGACAGACCAGTGCAAGTTCACGCCCCATTTTTAACCTCCAGACCAGTACTCCCCCCCTGATCACCAGTAGCCCACCGACGAACGCACAGTATGGCCAGGCCTACAGCTACACCCTTGTCGCGACGGGCTCGCCCGCGCCGACCTTCACCCTCGCAAGTGGAACTCTACCGGCGGGTCTGACGCTCGGTTCGGGCGGCCTCATCAGCGGTACCCCCAGCGAAACGGGAAGCTTTGCGATTACGATTATTGCCTCGAACGGCATCTTCCCTAACGATGCGGTGAACTATACCTTGGTGGTGCAACCTGCCCCTCTCGCGATCACCGCTCAAGCGCAGAGCCGGGCCTACGGCACGGCCAACCCGACCCTCACCTATGACGCCGTGGGCCTGGTACTGACCGATACCGTCGCGACGGCCCTAACCGGCGTACTGACCACCACCGCAACGCTTTCCAGCCCCGTCGGTAGTTATGCCATCACCCAGGGGAGCCTGAGCAGTAGTGCCAACTACACGATCAGTTTTACCTCGGACACACTGAGCATTACCCCTGCTCCGCTCACGGTTACAGCTGATGCGCAGAGCCGCATGTACGGTACCGCGAATCCGACCCTGACCTACAGCACCACGGGCCTTGTGTTGACCGATACTGTCGCGGCGGTTCTAACTGGTACGCTCACGACCAGCGCAACGCTATCCAGTTCCGTCGGTAGTTATGCCATCACCCAGGGGGGCTTGAGTAGCAGTGCCAACTACAGTATCGGTTTCACCTCAGCGCTACTGAGCATCACCCCCGCTCCACTCACGGTTACGGTCGCTGCGCAGAGCCGTCTGTATGGTGCGGCGAACCCTACCCTGACCTACAGCGCCACGGGCTTTGTGTTGACCGATACCGTTGCGACTGCCCTGACCGGTGCGCTCACCACGACCGCGACGACATCCAGTCCCGTTGGTAGCTATGCGATCACTCAGGGTAGTCTGGCCGCCCAGAACTACAGCCTCAGCTTGAGTAGCGCCAACCTCAGTATCACCCCCGCTCCACTCACCATTACTGCCCAGGCCCAAAGCAGGGCGTACGGCGTAGCCAATCCCACCCTGACCTATACGGCTACGGGTCTGGTGGTAAGCGATACGGTGGCAAGCGCCCTCACTGGTGCGCTCACCACAACCGCAACGCTCTCTAGCCCGGTCGGAAGCTATGCGATCGCCCAGGGTAGCTTGAGCGCCCAGAACTACAGCCTCAGTTTCAGCGGTGCGAACCTCGGCGTTACTCCCGCCCCACTCACCATTACTGCCAATGCGCAGAGCCGCGCGTATGGCGCGGATAACCCGCCCCTGACCTACGGCGCTACCGGCTTTGTGCTGACTGATACGGCAACCACCATTCTGACCGGCACCCTTGCCACCAGTGCGACGCTCTCCAGCCCTGTCGGGAGTTATGCGATCACCCAGGGCAGTTTGCAGAGTACGGCAAACTACACGATCGCGTTCACCAGCGGTAGCCTGAGCATTACCCCCCTCCCCCTCGTCGTCACCGCTGAGCCACAGATCCGTAGTTATGGTGCACCCGACCCACCACTCACCTTCACCGCCACTGGCCTGATCCTCGGGGATACGGTGGCAACGGCGCTGAGTGGTGCGCTTACCACCTCTACGCAGGCAACCAGTCCGGTGGGCAGTTATGCGATTACCCAGGGTAGCCTGACTGCTCAGAACTACACAATCACGTTCATCAGTGCCGGACTCAATATCACGCCGGCGCTCCTTACGGTCACCGCAGATAATCAGAGTAGGCGCTACGGTGAGGACAACCCGACCCTGACCTATACCATCACTGGCTTTATGAATGGTGAACAGAGCAGTGTGCTCACCTCACTCCCTGTTGTCACTACTACCGCCACACTCGCCTCCCCTGTCGGCAGCTATCCGATTACCGCCAGCGGTGGGAGTGCCCGCAACTACCGGTTTACCTACCTGGATGGGATACTCTCCATTAGCCCAGCTGTACAGAATAGCTGTGCGGGCAGCACGCTCCGAGGATTGCTGCGTGGGAGTGGCCCACGGATCGAGCTTGATGGGAGTTGTCGCTACCAGTTGACCGAGACAACTGGGAGTAATGGCCACCTGATCAACCTCTTCTCACGCACCGATCTGACCATCGATGGCAACGGTGCGACCATCGAGGGGAGTGGTGCGCTGGGGTTGCTGACCGTCATCGATAGTACGAACGTCACGATCAGTGACCTCACCCTCATCGGCGGTCGAGCCAATGGGCCAGGGAATGCCTTTGCCGGTCGCGGTGGAGCGCTCATGCTCTACAACAGCAGTGTGACGCTGGATCGTATCCGCTTGATCGATAATCAGGCAACGCTCGGCGGTGCCCTCTCGACCGTTGGCGGTACAACCACGGTGATCAACAGCCTCTTTGCGGATAACCAGGCGGGAGAGATCGGTAGCGCCATACTTGCCCAGGGGCCGATCCAGGTCTCCTACAGTACGATCGCAGCCCAGAGCTTCCATCCCGGTGTTGCCCTGCTGGCCTGGGATGACGCAACGGTTGAGACCAGCATTATGGCTAACCATGCCGTAGGTATTGCGGCTGCCGGCGGTACCACGCAGAGCGTCAGTGAGGAGTACAACCTGTTCGCTGAGGTTGGTGAGCCCCACCGCACCTACAATGTAGGCTCTCAGATTATCCAGGGGGTTCACTCACTCAATGCAAGCTCTGCAGCCGCTCAGTTTAACGACCCGGCCACCTACGACTATCGGCTGCGCCCCGACTCGGTAGCCATCGACCAGGCTCCCGTGCCAACTGGTGCCGCTACCAGCGATGCTGACGGGTTGCCCAGACCCTTTGGTAGTTCGTACGCCGACCTGGGTGCGTACGAGCTCCAGATTGACCAGTCGCTGCAGGTGCGTAAGCTGGTACCACGCTGGGTTGCCCCGAACGAGCCCTTTACCGTCCAGTTGATCGTCACCAATCGTGGACGTGGAACCTGGCAAGATCTGGAGTTGCGGGACACCCTCCCCCCGGAGCTCAGCCTGGTTGGCGAACCTGCCCAGGGTGGCCGTCTGGAGGTTGATACGCTCATCTGGGATCTCGCCGCGATCCAGCCTGGCCAGAGCCTCACCTACTCCTACCAGGCTGCGGCTAGTGCGTCGACAGTGAGCGACAACTACTCGTTGCTCCTGACCGCTGATCGTCGTGTCGTGGCGCGTGGGCCGCAGGTGGCGATCACGACAACCGTAGGCATCGTAGCAGCCCTGCGTGACGCGCAGGGACGCATCTTCAGCCCCGCCCGCGACGGCCTCAGCTTTGCGAACTGGGCCGATCCCACACCGGAAGCACGGCTCCCCAATTCGAGTATCTACTACCTCTTTGGCCCAGAGGTCTGTGCCCAGGAGACTGCGGAGTCGGCAACGAGTTGTGTCCCAACCGCAACGGGGTTGCGTCAGGCCCTCCGCCTCCAACAGGCGATCGGCAACGGGCGTGCCTTCGGCATGGTAGCCCTGAGTCTTAAGCTGTTCCGTGGCGATCCCCTGGCCGATGGAAGCCTATCGGTGAGTGATCTGCAGCCGGGTGCAACGTCGAGCTCGGTTCTAGAACGAACATCTACCATCGAGCAG
>CAIWUD010000155.1 GCA_903915775.1 uncultured Chloroflexota bacterium
CGCCCGCCTGCGCACCCTCGCCGCCCTCACCGGCGAGTGGGCTACCGCCGCCCACCCCGACCCCGTGCTGCGCAACCGTGCGGCAACCATGCTCGATCGGCTGGATGCCGACAGTGACCGGCCTGGTCTCGACCTGACCAGCGCCGACTACTGGGCGGACAGGATCGAGTCGGGCACGTTCAGCATGGGTGACAACAATGGGCGGTTTGACGACGAAAAGCCGCAGTTCGACTACCCTATCCGCCGTCCCTACGCGCTGGCGCGCTTTCCGGTGACCAACCGCCAGTACCTGCTGTTTGTCGAGGCCCTGGCTGGGCGCGGTACGCCTGAGGCTGTCGAGGTCGCCCGGAAGCTGTTGCTCCTGATGAAGCAGCAGAATCAGACCGTCGAGGCGTTCCGCCCAAGATTCTGGCCCGGCGCACGCTACCGGGCCGGCGAGGGCAACCACCCGGTGGTCGGCGTGACATGGTACGCCGCCACGGCCTTTGCCTGGTGGGCCAATGAGACCCTCCTGACGCCTGCGCAGCGCGCCGACGGCGAGGTGATCCGCCTGCCGACCGAGGCCGAGTGGGAGCGTGCCGCTGCCTACCCGCTGGCCCTACCGGGCGACGAAGCGCGCCTTGGGCGCCGCGAGTACCCCTGGGGCACCGGGTTGAGAGCCGCGACCACCGGTCGTATAACCGCCACTATGCAGGCCAACATCACTGACAGCACGATCGGCGGGACGTCGGTTGCCGGTATCTTCCCCCACGGCGCGGCGGCCTGTGGGGCCGAGGAGCTGTCCGGTAATGCCTGGGAGTGGTGCAGCACACCGAAGCTAAACTATCCGTTCAGCGGCGAGGTAAGCGCAGAAAGCCTTTACACAGGAAACAAAAGTTCTAGTAAAACATACGTGCTGCGCGGCGGCTCGTGGTACGACTCTCGCGATTACGCCCGCTGCGCCTATCGCGGCGTCAACTACCCTGACTTCGCCTTCGACTACTACGGGTTCCGTCTTGCCCGTTTGTTCTCCTTGCCCTAGTCTTCATGTCTTTTTGGTGTATGGTCTTTTTGACATTGTACAGGGTTTTGTACAGCTTTCGGGCTGAGCTACGGGTGCTGGGGGTGCAGGGGGGCGCAGCATCCCCCTGCACGCCCTGGGCTTATCGCAAGGCAAGCGCCGCAGGCGCGGATCGCGAATTTTTTATGAAGACCTACCGTAACCTCTACCCACAAGTCTACGACTTTGAGAACCTCTACGTCTCCTACCGGGCGGCCCGGCGGGCCAAGCGCGACCGGGCCGAGGTGATGCGCTTCGAGGCGCGGGTCGAGGATCAGTTGTTTCGCCTGCAGGACGAGCTGCGCGACGAAACCTACCAGCCTGGCGCCTACCGCCACTTCTATATCTACGAGCCGAAACAGCGCAAGATCAGCGCCGCACCCTTCCGCGACCGGGTCGTTCACCATGCCTTGGTCAATGTGATCGAGCCCATCTTCGAGCGCACGTCCATCCACGACTCCTACGCCTGCCGGGTCGGCAAGGGTACCCACCGCGCCCTCGACAGGTGTACAGATTTTGTGCGTCGGTATCGCTTTGTGTTGCAATGCGATGTGGCCAAATTCTTTCCAACCATCGACCATGAAATCCTGCTCGCCATCCTCGGGCAGACCATCGCCGATCCCCAGTTACTGCGCTTGTGCGAGCGAATCGTGCGCAGCGGCACAGGCGTGCTCGACAGCGAGCGTGAGCCGTACTGGTTCTCCGGCGACGATCTGTTCGCCGTTCTTCGCCCGCAGGGCCTGCCAATTGGCAACCTGACTTCACAGTTCTGGGCGAACGTCTATGTGAACGAGCTCGACCAGTTCATCAAGCGCGAGCTGAAGTGTCGCGCCTACCTGCGCTACGCCGACGATTTCCTGCTCTTCCACGACGACAAGGCCACCCTACACACCTGGATGGCCGAACTGCGCACCTTTGCCGCAACCCGCCTGCGCCTACTGCTCCATCCGGCGAAATGCCAGGTCTTCCCCACCCGCAGCGGCGTGCCGTTTCTCGGCTTCCGCCACTTCGCCACCCATCGCCGCTTGAAACGCCCGAGCGTCGTGCGTTTCCGCCGCCGCCTGCGCGGGCTGCAACAGGCCTATGCTAACGGCAGCATCAGCCTGGACAAAGCCGGCGAGTCGATCCAGAGCTGGTGTGCCCACGCCGCCCACGGTAACACCTACCGGCTGCGCAACCAGATCCTGCGCCAGACGATCTTTCGGCACAGACGCACATGAACGAGATCCCGATCTTCGCCAAAACCTACGACCTGCTGCTCTGGCTGGTACCGGCGACGCTCAAGTACCCGCGCGAGCACCGCTTCGCCTTGGCCCTGCGTACCCAGCAGGCGGCCTTTGAGTTCAACGAGTTGATCGTGCTGGCCCGCAAGACCCGTGACAAGCGCGACCTACTGCTGCGCGCAGATGCCCATCTCGAGCAACTCCGGCTCTACCTGCGCCTGGCACACGATCTGAACCTGCTGGCCCTGCGCCAGTACGAGCACGCCAGCCGTGAAGTTAGCGCCATCGGTGCGCTGCTCGGCGACTGGATGAAACGTGTGGGGGCGCAGCCCCCGGCAGAGCGGCCGCGCGGCGTGCCGCCTGGCGACACCAACCCGCGCAACGGTGAGGTATCATCAGTGGCGGAACTGGCCGGCAACGTGCTGCGCGGCGGCTCGTGGAACAACAATCGCGATAACGCCCGCTGCGCCTATCGCAGC
>CAIWUD010000156.1 GCA_903915775.1 uncultured Chloroflexota bacterium
GAGCATGGTGGCTCGTGGGGGCGGATCGATCATCAATGCAGCATCGATTGTCGGCCTCTACGGCAACTTTGGCCAGACGAACTATGTGGCGGCCAAGTCTGGGGTGATCGGGATGACGAAGACCTGGGCCCGTGAGCTTGGCCCGAGTGGCATCAGGGTGAATGCCATTGCCCCTGGCTTCATCTCCACTGACATGATTGCCACTGTACCGGAGAAGGTGGTCGAGAGTATGCGTGAGCGAACTCCTCTGCGCCGCCTTGGTCGCGCTGAGGATATTGCGAACGCCTACCTCTTCCTGGCCTCTGAGGAGGCGAGTTTCATCACCGGGGTGGTGCTCTCAGTTGATGGGGGTCTTCTTTTCTAGTAGAATAGGGGGCTTTTTCGGCTGCGCCGATGGCACGGCCTGGCGTTACCAGGGTTGGGTTAGGATTTTTTGTGGAGGGCGCAGCCCTCCACACCTCCCGTGAGATGGTCACGCTATGCTGAGTGCAGTCGAGTTACTGGTACGCCTGCGCCGTACGCCGCTACGCGCCTGGCCGACGCTCAATCTGAGTGTTGCTGAGGCCACTGCACTCTACATCATCAGCTTTCTGGCCTCGGCGCTCCTCGGTATGGTGCGACAGATCCTGCTCAACGCCCGCTTTGGGCTGGAGCCCGAGATCGCTGCCTACTATGCTGCCGCACGGTTGCCAGAGACGCTCACCGTGCTGATTGCCGGTGGGACGCTGACAAACGCCCTGGTTCCCGTACTGTTGCGCGTTACTGACCGTGATGGTGAGGCGGCAGCGCACCGCCTACTCAACGGCGTGGTGACGCTGCTGCTGGTCGTTGTCGGCCCCTGCTGTCTGCTCCTTGCCATGGGGGCGCCACTCTTCGTCCGTACCCTACTTGTCCCTGGCTTTGATGGGGCGTTGCAAGCGCTGACGGCGCAACTGGCGCGCATCATGCTGATCGAGCTGCTCCTCCTGGTAGTTGAGGCGGGGGTGATCGCGCTCCTTATCAGTCGAAACCAGGTACTATTGCCAGCCGTGGCCATTGCGTTGCGCAATGTAACGGTGATCGGCGGGATCGGCGTAGCCTACCTAGTGCCATCAATCGGGATCTATGGCCCGACCATCGGTTCAACCCTCGATGTGATCATCCAGCTCGCCATTCTCGCGCCCGGGCTGCGCCGCCGTGGTTTTGTGCCGCGGCCTGTCTGGAACCCTGCTGATCGTGATCTGCGTGCCGTAGGTCGGCTCCTGGTGCCGAACGGGGTGAGCGGGGTGGCAAACTACAGTGCGGCGATCGTCGATACGGCGTACCTCAGCCTGACCGGGATGACCGCAGCCATTGGGGCTCTGGCCAACGCGATGCTCTTGACCGGGCTGCCGACCCGTCTCCTGGGGAGTGCGGTGGGTCAGGCTATGCTCCCGCACCTAGCCGAGCTGAGTAACCGCGGCGAGTGGCAGCCGTTGCGGCGGAGGATCGGCATCCTGCTGCTTGTGGCTGGTGGGGTTGCCTTGCTGGTAGCACTCCTCATCGCTGCTCTGAGTCGCCCCCTGATCAGCCTGCTCTTCGAGCGGGGCGCATTTGATACTACCGCGGTAGCGGTGACCACGCAGTTTCTGGTGATCTACGCCCTTGGCCTGCCCATCTACGTGTTGACCGATCTCGCCACACGGGCGCTGGTGGCGTGTTACGATACCCTTAGCGCCATGCTGACCAATATCGGTCAGCTGTTGCTACGCATTCTGCTGCTTAGCTTCACCATCGGCCCCTACGGGCCGGTCGCCGTGCCTATGGTCCATGTACTCAGTTCGGCTGTGGAGACGCTGATCTTGTTGCTCGTCCTACGGATGCGTACGCGACCGTAAGCGTATGTCGTCGAGCAGACCTACCGTGATCAGATCGCGGCGCTACTCCTTACGCAGCCTTGAGCCGAGGTACGACGATCTCCGATGACCGCGCCGAAAGGATTGCCATGACGCTGCTCGCCGAGCCACCCTACAGCTGCCTGCGCACGCCCCAACCGCTCACGATTGATGGCCGCCTGGACGAGCCCGCCTGGGCCCGTGCGCCGCGCTCGCCGCGCTTCGTCGATCTGGTGAGCGCGGCACCGGGTCTCTACGATACGCGTGCTGCCGCCCTCTGGGATGATGACTACCTCTACGTGGGCTTTTGGGTCGAGGAGCCTTGGCCCCGTGCAGCACTCACCGAGCGCGACGCGCTGATCTTCCTGGAGAACGATGTGGAGGTCTTCATCGATGGTGGCGACTGCTACTACGAGTTTGAGATCAACGCCCTCGGCACGATCTACGAGGTCTTTTTCATCTGGAAAGAGAGCTACAGCGCTGGTAGTCACTTCGATCGGCCCGAGTTTGACCTCATTGAGGCAGGGGCGATCTCTTTTGGTGGCAACCACGATCGTGATGGCAACTTCTTCTGGCGTGGTAGCCACCCCCGCGGTCTGCGCTGGGCCTTCCGCAACTGGGATTTTCCTGGCCTGAAGAGTGCGGTCCATGTCGATGGCATACTCAACAGCACGGCCACGCCGAGCCGCGGTTGGACGGTGGAACTGGCCTTTCCCTGGGCGGGTATGGGCCCGCTGGCCCATGGGCGTGCCCTGCCGCCCAACCCTGGCGACGAGTGGAGGATCTTCTTTGGGCGCTACCAGCAGCTACCTATCGCTGGTACGAACCATACGATTGGCTGGTCGTGGCACCCCATTGGCTCCGGCGACAACCATGTGCCGGAGCGCTTTACGCCTATCCGCTTTGTCGCCGAGACGGTGTGACGAGGGGCCAATGGTCCCCGGTAGCTGCCCACAGCTGAGGTGAGCCAACGGTGGGGCAACCCTCCGTGGTTGCCCCAACTGTCGGATTCACCATTCGCGCAGGCCAAGAATTTGGCACCCCTTTGCGGGCGGGCCGCCCGCGCTCCCGGGGAGGTATGGAAGGGCTCAGCCCTCCACGAACCCCCCAACCCAACCCTAGTGGTGCCAGACAGCGGTAGCAGCGCAGCCGCAGCGGGAGGTGTGGAGGGCGCAGCCCTCCACGAAAACTCTCAACCCAACCCCGATGTCGCTGGACAGCGGCAGCGGCGCAGCCGAGATCGAAACACGCCCTAATAGTCCCTGAGGCTGCCATCGGCGTAGAGTAGCGGGGGGCGATCGTAGGGCTTGGGGGGGTAGTGCTTCACTGCCGCCTCATTGACCTCGACGCCAATCCCTGGTCTGGAGGGGAGTTTCAGGTAGCCACCTTCACGCTCAATAGGCTCATGGACGAGGTCGCGCTTAACCCCTTGGTTATCGGTGTAGGGGTACTCCTGCACGGGGATGTTGGGTGTAGCCGCGTCGAGCTGGACGCATGCTGCGGTCAGCACCGCCGAGAGCGGGTTGTGCGGTACGACCCCCACATACTCGGCTTCGGCCAAGGCGGCGATCTTTCTGATATTGGTGATGCCACCGGCGAGTGAGAGGTCGGGGCGGATGAAAGCGGCGCCCTTGGCACGGAGCAGATCGCGGAACTGGTAGATGGTGTAGAGGCGCTCGCCCATGGCTATGGGCATGGGTAGCTGTGCCGCAACGTAGCCCCACTGATCCATGTTTTCCGGCTCAATGGGATCCTCAAAGAAGTAGAGGTTGAACGGCTCTAGGGCCCTGCCGACCGCAATTGCCTCCGCCGGGGTGAGGCGGTTAATGGTATCGATGATCAGGTCGACATCTGGCCCAATCGCTTCGCGTACGGCGGCGACCCGTGCCACGGCTGCGCGTTGCAGCGCGGTGAACGACATCCGCTCCAGGCCAGAGGCCTCTGCTGGTGACTGGCCAAACCCACCAAATGGGTAGAGGCGCACGGCGGTGAAGCCCTCCTCGACCCGCGCCCGTGCCTCTTCGGCCAACTCTTCGGGGCTGTCTCCCGCGAGGTGGGTGTAGAGCCGTACCCGATCGCGGGTTGGCCCGCCGAGCAGTTCGTAGACCGGCTTCCCGTAGCTCTTCCCTTTAATGTCCCAAAGGGCGATATCGATCGCCCCAATGGCCGCCATGACGTCGGCGCCGCCGCGAAAGAGGCAGCGCCGGAACATGTGCTGCCAGTGCTTCTCGATCTCCAGGGGGTTTTTGCCAACCAGATATTCAGCACAGTAGTCGACGCCCGCTTTGGGGAGGTAGGGGGTACCACCCGTCCCCGAGGCGGGGTGCAGCTCGCCCCAGCCAATGAGCCCTTCGTCGGTCGACACCTTCACGTACATGTAGCGGTCGGCATGGAGTGTTTCGACGCGGGTGACCTTCATGCGGGTGATCTCCTGAGTTCTCTACACCGGGTTGGCGCTGCGCCAGATCTGCACCCCGGGGGCGGGCAGCGTCTGGAGGGGTAGGTGCCCGCCGACGACCGTTGCTTGGACACCAGTGAGCAGTTCGTGGAGTTGCTGGCCATCGGCTAGGCCACCGTGGCGAACGGGGAGATCACGCAGCCCATCGTCGGCTCGACGCACCACGATGATCAGGCGCTCTTCGGGCGCTTCGCGCTGGTAGGCGACGCTATCACCGGCGGCGTAGAGGAGTTGGAACCCACCCCAGCGCAGGGCCGGGGCGGTGCGCCGCAGCTTGATCAGTTGCTGGAACCAGCCACGGAGCTCATGATCCCACGTCGCCCCATCCCAGGGCATACAGCAGCGTGAGCCAGGATCGCCTTCGCCCTGCAAGCCGAGCTCATCACCGTAGTAGATGCAGGGTACGCCAGGGTAGGTGAGGAGCAGGGCGGTGGCAACGCGCACGAGATCCCGACTGCCACCGAGGATCGTGGCGAGGCGTGAGGTGTCGTGGCTACCGAGCAGGTTGAACTGCTGCGTGACGATCTGCCAGGGAATGGCGGCACGGAATGCCGTCCATTGGGCAGCCAGCTGCTCGGTCGTGATTGGCCGCTCCTCGTCCAGGGGGTTACTCCTCGCCGTACCCGCGCTGAGCCAGCGCCAGACGGGAAAGGTGAAGCCCTGGTAGTTCATGGTCGCGTCGAGCTCGTCGCCCTGTAGATGGGGCGAGCCGTCGAAGAAGTGTTCACCGAGGAGGTAGGCCTCGGGCTGCTCGGCCTTGAGTGCGCGGCGGATCCCGCGCCCGATCTTGTGGCCCAGGTTGTGGGGCCCCTGCCGACCGAGCATGTTGGCGACATCGATGCGCCATCCATCAATGGCGAAGGGCGGGCGTAGCCAGCGGCGCATGATCGCCGCCGGTCCCGCATACATCAGATCGCGGAGCCGCTCACTGCGGTAGTTGAGCTTGGGTAGGGTGGGAACGCCGAGCCAACTCGCGTACTGATCGGGGTGGTGGTTGAAGGTGAAGAACTCGGCAGTAGGTGCCTCTGGATCGGCCTGCGCGGCTAGGAACCAGGGATGGGTGGCCCCACAATGGTTGGGCACAATATCGAGCAGCAGGCGCATGCCGTGGGTGGTGAGGGCCGCACGGAGCTCGGCCAGGGCGGTGTCGCCGCCTAGGTGGGGATCGACCTGCTCGTAATCGGCTACATCATACTTGTGGTTGCTCGGTGCGAGGAAGATCGGGTTGAGGTAGATGGCATTGACCCCCAGATCCTCCAGGTAGTCGAGCTGCTGGACAATTCCCTGTAGGTCACCGCCAAAAAACTCACCCGCACCATTGGCCCGGTTGGGCCGCTCACCCCAGGGGCGGGCGACGACGGGGCGCGTGCCATACTCATACTCACCCGAGCGGACATTGTTGGTGGGATCACCATCGGCGAAGCGGTCGGGAAAGATCTGGTAGAAGACGCTATCGTGGAGCCAGGTGGGGGCTCTGAATGTGGCGAGGAGCGTAAAGTCATTGGCATCGGTCGGGTAGTGATCGACGAGGCCGGCGGCGTTGTACCAGCGGTTGCCAACCGCAGTGTGGAGCAGGAAGCGGTAGCCGGTACGCGCCATCTGGACGGGCAGTTCAACCCGCCACCAGCGGCAGACCGCGTCGTCGCCTTCGGGCTGCATCGCGACGATTGCCTGCTCGCCATCGGGGCAGGTGCGCAGGAAGATCGCCTCGACCGGGGCACTCCGGTCGAGACGCAGCCGAATAGTTGCCCGTGCACCCAGCCCGCTGCCGTGCAGCTGGAGGTAGCCGGGCGAGCCATCGTGGTGGATGCTCTGGGTCCAGTCGACGCTCATCATGCGGGCGACCCTTCTAGGGCCGCGGCGGCGCGAGCGATGCGCACGAGGCAGCGCTCGCGTCCCAGCAGGGCCAGCATCGCGAAGAGTGGTGGCGCAACGCTACGCCCACTCACCGCCACACGGATTGCGCCGAAGAGGGGGCCTGGCTTGATCTCCAGCTGCTCACCCAATGCGCGGAGGGTCGTCTCGAGGGCTTCGGGGCTCCAGTCGGCGGCCCCCTGGAGGCTCTGCTCCACGGCCCGCAGGAGGGCGACCGTGGCTGCGCCATCCATCTTTTTGGGGATGAGCATGGCCGGATCGTAGCCTGTTGCACCGGGGAGCGGCTCCTCGAAGAAGAAGGCCAGCAGTTCAGGGGCCTGGCTCAGCTCTTCGAGACGCTCCTGAATGAGCGGCACGAGGCTCAGCAGGTAGGCGCGCTCCTCCGGCGCAGGGTTCTGGGCGAGCATCCCAGCCTGCTCTAGAAAGGGCTGCAGGCGCTCAGCGAGATCTTCGGGGGCGAGCTTGCGGATGTAGATGCCATTCATATCGCGCAGCTTCTCTGGGTTCCAGCGGGCACCGCTGGCCTGAACGCGCTCGATGCTGAAGCGCTCGACCAGCTCGTCGCGCGACA
>CAIWUD010000157.1 GCA_903915775.1 uncultured Chloroflexota bacterium
CACGTGAATAGCAAAGCCATCATCTGGAAGCCCCGTCTGAGGCACGCCTACCCCTGGAGCGCTGCCGATCTGGCACTTAATGCCATAGCCAACTTTCAAGCTTGCCTCTTCAATAGGCGGTATCACCAGGTTCCGCGCCTGAGCCTCGGCGACGATCGCACGCGCAATCGGATGCGCCTGACGACTCTCCGCTGCTGCTGCGTAGCTGAGCAGATGCTCCTCACTGATCCAGGGGCGGTCATCAACTCCAGCCCCATCGACAGACGCACGCTGCATCGAGCGGAGGTGAATACGCCTGATCTTTGGCTGCTCGACGGTCAACGTACCCGTCTTATCGAACACTATCGTGTCCACTCGCTTCAGAGTCTCGAACGAACGTGCATCTTTGATCAGCACCCCGTGGTGGGCTGCAACGTTTAAGTGGCTGAGCATCGAGATGGGACCGCCGAAGCGAGCCACGCTGCCGACACCCACCGCCATGATGGCTGCAGCACCCTCGGTACCCAGCGTAGCCAGAGCAATGCCCCCCAGCGTGAGCATGGGGAGCGTCATGCCATCGACAAAGTTCTGCATCTTGGAGGTGAATTCGATGCGACTCTTGGCAACTCGCTGCAGGATCACCGCAATCTGTGCGGCACTCGTCTCCAAGCCCGCACGCTCGACTTCAACGTAAATCTTACCAACCAACAGTATCGTCGAGGCGAGCACCGTATCGCCAACACCCTTCTCGACCGGCTGTGCCTCCCCTGTTAGCCGATGTTGGTCAATCGATGCGTAACCCTTGGTGATGACCCCATCGACGACGATCATCTCTCCGGCACCGAACACAAGGGTATCGCCCTTACAAACCGAAGCAAGGGGTATCTTGACCTCAACCCCATCAATGAGGCGCCAGACTGTGCTAGGTTGCTGTCCCAGAGCATCGGTGATGTCTCGACGGAAGTGATCCTCCGTGAGCACGATGATCTTATTCGCACATGTGACCACCAGGAGTGCGAGGCCGCCGGCAATGAAGTGGCCGCCCACGATCATCGAAGCCTGAGCGCCCATGAGGACGATATTGTAGGTGAGCCGTCGCTCTTTCACGAGTGTCCGGATACCCCGCTGGTACATGGGGAGAAAACCCCAGATCATCGCCCCAGCATTGACAAGGGCAAGTGGTGCGAACAGCGTCGAACTGATGGTCGCTACACCAAGGTTACCAATCGAAACCAGCAACTTGCGATTGATATCCTTCTCTTCCGCACTCAGTCCGGTGCCGAGATCGCTGCGATATTGACCACGCGACTTGCCCATCAGGTGGTCGACGTTGGTCTGAACGAATGTCTGCCACTGCTCGTCTATGGTGGTCAGGTAACCCCCAACACGCTTGAGCAGTGGTTTAGCCCTGGTCTGCGCTCCGGTGTAGCGCTCGGTTACATGCTCTACGATGGGTTGTAGCGATGTTGCTACCTGCGCAACAATCTGGTTGAGAGCCGGGGTACCTGCTTGAACCTGCTGCGTGAACAATGCGGCCTGCACGCCC